>JALYVC010000327.1 GCA_030853445.1 Actinomycetota bacterium
CCGTCGCGTCGTCGCCGCGGGTGACGTCCACGTCGGCTCAGGGGGCGGTCCGCCCGATCACGCACGACACGCCTCCCACCCGGGTCGCGGTGACCGGCAGCTACGGCTCGGGCTACGCGGCGGTGGCCGCCAGGGTCGCGCCCACCAGGCCCGGTGTCTTCACGGCCGACCCGGTGCTGCACCTCGCCCGCCGCGCGACCTTCGGGCCACGTCCCTTCGACCTGGTCGAGATCCGTTCCCTGGGCATCGACGTGTGGCTCGGCCGTCAGCTGGCACCCGAGACCATCCCCGACGCCCTGGCCGACGAGGCGTGGGCGCTCTTCCCCCTGGCCGGTGCCGGCCCGGACGCCATCCACGCCGGTCTGCCGCTGTACTCCTGGGACGCCGAGTGGATGACCGCGCAGGCGACGCTGGCGCGACAGGTCCTGTCGCAGCGGCAGCTCTACGAGCAGGTCGTCGACGTGATGGCCAACCACCTGCACGTCGCCGTACCCTGCGAGGCCTGGGACACGGCACCGTCCTACATCAGCGAGGTGATCCGCCCGCACGCCATGGGGCGCTACCGCGACCTGCTGCTCGCCGCCATGCGCCACCCGGCGATGATGCAGTACCTGGGCAACGACGTCTCCTCCAAGACCCTGGTCAACGAGAACCTCGGACGTGAGCTGCTCGAGCTGCACACCGTCGGGTTCGGCGCGGGCTACACCGAGGCCGAGGTCGTGGCCAGTGCCAAGGTGCTGACCGGCCGCATGGTGAGCAACGGGCGCTTCGTCTACCGGCCCGACTACCACTGGACCGGGCCGCTGTCCGTGATGGGGTGGTCGTCGGCCAACGCCACGGCGTCGGGTGGGCTCGCCGTCGGCGACGACTACCTCACCTACCTGGCCGGGCACCCGTCCACCGCCCGCACGATCGCTCGCAAGCTGGCGGTGCGCTTCGTCAGCGACCAGCCGCCGGCAAGCCTGCTCGACCGTATGGCGGCCGCCTACCTGGCCAACGACACCGACCTTCGGGCCGTGCTCGACTGCCTCTTCCGCAGCCCGGAGTTCTGGGCCTCGACGGGCCAGAAGTCGCGCCGGCCGCTCGAGGACGTCGTCGGGGCCGCGCGGGTGCTCGACATGCGCCCCGGGCCGGACACCCGCTCGGTCATCGAGACGCTCTACTGGGTGGTGCGCAGCAACGGCCATGCACCCCTCGGCTGGGACCCGCCCAACGGCTACCCCGACGTGGCCGCGGCGTGGAACAACGCCGGCAACCTCGTCAACCGCTGGACCATGCACCGGGCCCTGGTCAACAACTGGTGGAAGGGGATGACCGTCACCGCGCCGCTCGACCTCTCGCCCCTGCGGCCCGGCCTGACCGCGGGCCAGTGGGTCGACGAGCTGAGCCTGCGCCTGCTCGGCCAGAAGATGACCACGGCGCGTCGAGACGCCGTCGTGGCCGTGGCCAACGGGATCGGGCCGTCTGACCCGGCCCTCAACGCGTCGTGGTTCGCATGGACGCTCATCCCCCTGGTGCTCGACTCGCCCTACTTCCAGCTGCGCTGACGTGAGCAGCCGCCCCCACCATGGTTCGGAGCCACTGATGACGACCACCCCAGACGTGACCAGCGGGCCGAGCTCGCCGCCTGCTCCACTCGGCCTGCACCCCGAGTGCCCCGACTGGCGCCGCCTCGGTCCGACGCCGGTCGATGCCGCCCTCCGGGCTGCGGCCGCCGGGCACGAGGCCGAGGTCCTCGAGCGAGAAGCGTTGTGGAGCAGAGGTTTCAGCCGCCGTCGGGTGCTCGCCGGGGGCCTGGGGGTCGGCGTCGCGGCGCTGGGCTCGCAGCTGGTCACCACGAGGGTCGCGTATGCCGCGGCCGGCACCACCACGGGCACCATGGTGGTCATCTTCCTGCGCGGTGGCATGGACGGGCTGTCCCTGCTGGTGCCCGGGGCCGACGCGAGCTACCTCGCCGCCCGCGGATCCATCGCCGTTCCCGCGTCGAGGCTCATCAACCTCGACCGAGGCTTCGGGCTGCACCCGTCCATGGCCCCGCTGAAGTCGCTGGTCGACAAGGGGCAGCTGGCGGCGGTGCCGGCCATCTCGACGCCCGACCTCAGCCGCAGCCACTTCCAGGCCCAGGACTGCCTCGAGCGCGGGGGTGCGTCGACCGGACCGCAGACGGGGTGGCTCGACCGCGTGCTGCAGGCCGGTGGGCCGGGGACGACGTTCCGTGCGGTGGCGGTCGGTGGGCTGACGCCCCGGTCGCTCGCCGGACTCAACGGCGCCGTGCCCTTCGGCTCCCTCAAGAACCTCAAGGTGCAGGGGACGGGTGAGGGCGCACTGTCGGAGAAGACCAGCGCGGCCATCGCGGCGCTCTACACCGGCCTCGACGACCCGATCGCCGTGCAGGCCGGCATCGCCATCGACGCCGTGCGGACGGCGGCCCGCCTGAGCACGAGTCCCCCGGTGAGCACGGTGACCTATCCCACCGGTGACCTGGGGTCTGCGCTGCAGGACGTCGCCACACTGATCAAGTCCGGGTCGGGTCTGCGGGTCGCGACCGTCGACATCGGCGGGTGGGACATGCACACCGCTCTCGGCACGACCGACTCGGGAGACATGATGCGCAGCGTGGGGGCGCTGGCGACGGCGCTGGCCGCCTTCGCCGCAGACCTGGGGTCGCTGCTCGCGACGACGACGATCGTCACCATGAGCGAGTTCGGTCGGCGGGTCACGAAGAACGCGAGCAACGGGGTCGACCACGGGCACGGCGGCGTCAGCCTCGTGCTCGGCGGCGGAGTGCAGGGTGGGGTCAAGGGGGTGTGGCGTGGTCTGGCCACGGACGTGCTCGACCAGGGCGACGTACCGGGCACCAACGACTACCGCGACCTGCTCTGCGAGGTGGTGGGGCGGCGGCTCGGCCTCACGGCCAGCGGCCTCTCCACCGTCTTCCCGGGGTGGACGCCCACACCGATCGGCGTCATGGCCTGACGGGCGACCCCGTCGCGCGGGCTGTGACCATCGCAGGGACTCCACCGACCCCACCCCCGCCCTGGCGCGCCCGGGACCCCGCCCGTGCCGACCGGGTGGCTCCCGGTCAGTCGAGGTCGTCGTTGAGGCGCCCAAGCAGCGAGGCCAAGGCGCTGACGTCGTCGGCGCTCCACCGGCTGAGGGCCTCCGAGATGCGGGCTCGCCGGGCCGAGAGCGCCGCAGTGAGCAGCGGGCTGCCCGTGCCGGTGATGTGCAGCAGGCGGGCGCGGGCATCGGTGGGGGACGGGAGTCGCTCGAGCAGGCCGATCCGCTCGAGCACCGTGATGTTGCGGCTCATCGTCGACTTGTGCAGCCGCAGCCGCTCGGCGACATCGGCCGCGCGCACGCCCTCGGTGAGGGTCTCGGACAGCTCGAGCACGGTGATGAGCACGGCGTAGGAGGCCGGGTCGAGGTCGGGGTGCACCTCGGCGGCGATGGCGCCAGAGGTCGCGCGGGCACGCCGCAGCATCCGGGTGAGCTCTCGCTCGACTCCGGGGAGACCGGGTCGGTGGGGCACGGTCAGGCCTCTCTCGTCAGAGCGCCTGCGCTGGGGGCCGGCAGGCGGCAATAGAGGGCCACCGTATCCAATGGGGTCAGGCGTCGTGGTGGACGGGTGCGCGCCCCCCGCCGGGCCCCGTGGTCAGCGCGGGTCGCTGACCCGGCCGACGAAGAGCGGCGCTCCGGACTCCACGTCGTGGACGACGAAGAGGAAGGGCCGGTCGAGCACGAGCTCGTGCGTGTCCACCGCGGCACTGCTGGTGTTCATGACGACCGCGGTCGCCGCGGCCGCCTCGGTCCCATCCTCGTCGACGGTGATCGTCGCCTGGTGGTGGACGTCGTCGATCCACAGCGGCTCGTCGTCGGTCATCCCCGTGAAGTCGGCGCTGCCGCGCGTGAAGGCGATCCGCAGACCCATCTCCTGGAGCACGTTCTTCAGTGACGTCGTGCCCCACCGCAGGTCGAAGCGTGGCATGACCACGCGGGGCCGCGAGCCGTCGAAGGACCCGAGAACCGCCGCCAGGCCGGTCGCCAAGCGCGCCACCAGCTCCTTCTCGCGCCCCTGGTCGGGGAGCAGGAGGCTCATCGCCAGCTGCTCCCCGGCGTAGGGGAGCCGCGCTCCCTGCCAGCCCTCGCCGGCGGCGTAGGCCGAGGTGATGTGTTCTGCGCGCATCATGGGGACGTCGGCCACGGTCCCGTCGGCGAGATGGAAGGCCCCGTGGGCGGTGCTGGCCTTCTCGAACGCTCGGTGCCACGGTGCCTTGAGGTGCAGGGCGTCGACGAGCACCAGCCGGGTGTCAGGCCCGATGGATCCGCCCGGGAGGAGGTCGCGGATGAGTCCGGCGGTGTGGTCCTCGGTCCAGCTGTTGATGCGCAGACGCGCGGGCTCGGCGGCCGTGCGGTAGTCGACGAGCTCGACCCCGGCGCCGTAGCTCCTGGCCAGCTCGTCGAGGAAGTACTGCTTCCAGGCCGTCCCGTTCTGTCCGAACAGGGTGCTGGCGACCTCGAGCGCGACCGTGGCGTCCTCGTGACTCCCGTTCTGCTTCGTGCCGGCACGCGTCGCCAGCAGCTGGGCCACGGCGTTGTACCCACGGTCGAGCTCGGCGGCTGAGGTCGACCCGAGCACGGTGTCCATCTCCTGCGCGGTCGCGTCGTGGGCACCGGTGCGGGTCATGGCCAGGGCGAGGGCCACGGAGTACGGCGAGCACACGAGGTTGCCCTCTGTACCGGCGAGCCGGCTGACGAGGGCGCCCGCGAAGGAGGACAGCATCCGGCTGCCGAGGGCGAGGTCTCCCGCCGCGACGGGGCGTCGGGCCAGGGAAGAGCCGGCGGCCTGGTCGGCCGCTGCCTGCGATCCGCACCCGGCCAGGCTGCCGGACACGACCGGACCGCCCATGCCGAAGGCAACGAGTGCAGTGAGCACGGACCGGCGGTCGGGGCCTGGAGATGCAGTGCGCGGGCGATGGCTCATACCCGTGGGACACGGCCCGACCCCCCATCGTTCCCCGAGGTGGGCGAGGGTGAGGTCAGCCGGCGGCGATCTCGGTGAGGTCGCCCGACCACAGGGTGTGGAAGCTGCCGTCCTTGTCGGTGCGCTCGTAGGTGTGCGCGCCGAAGTCGTCGCGCAGCCCCTGTACGAGAGCAGCCGGCAGCCGGTCGGCGCGCACGGTGTCGTAGGCGGCTACGGCGCCGGCGAGCACTGGTAGGGGGACCCCGGCGGTCGTCGCGAGCGCGACCACCCGACGCCAGCCGTCCTGCCGCCGGGCGAGGCCGTCCTGCAGGCTGTCGGCGGCCAGCAGCGTGGCGAGGTCGGGAGCCGCGGCATACGCCTGCGTGATGTCGCGCAGGAGGCGGGCCCGGATGATGCACCCTCCCCGCCAGATGCGGGCCACGGTGGCGATGTCGACGCCCCAGTCGTAGTGCTTGCTGGCGCCGCGGATCATCTCGAGGCCCTGGGCGTAGGCGACGACCCGGGACGACCACAGCGCCGCCTCGAGGTCGGCGACGAGGGCGTCGCGATCCACGTCGCCGATGCTGCGTGCCGGGCCGGGAAGCCCGCCGCCGGCCCGGCGCACTGCGACGTCACCCGACATCGAGCGGGCGAAGACCGCGGCGCCGATCCCCGGCACGGGGATGCCGAGCTCGAGGGCGATCTGCACCGTCCAGCGACCGGTGCCCTTCTGCTCGGCCTCGTCCTTGATCAGCTCGACGAGCGGTGTACCGGTGGCGGCGTCGACCTGGGCGAGCACGGCGGCGGTGATCTCGACGAGGAAGGAGTCGAGGTCGCCTTCGTTCCAGCGGCGGAAGACCTCTGCGGACTCGGCGGCGGTGAAGCCCGCGGCCGACAGCACGTCGTAGACCTCGGAGATGGCCTGCATGTCGGCGTACTCGATGCCGTTGTGCACCATCTTGACGAAGTGGCCGGCGCCGTCGGGGCCGAGGTGGGCGCAGCAGGGCTCGCCGTCGACGTGGGCCGAGATCGACTCGAGGATGGGGCCGAGGGTCTCGTACGCCTCCGCGGAGCCACCGGGCATGATCGACGGGCCCTCGAGCGCGCCGACCTCGCCGCCCGAGATGCCGGCACCCACGAAGTGCAGCCCCTTCCGCGCGAGGGCCTGCTCACGCCGGCGGGTGTCCTCGAAGTGCGCGTTGCCCCCGTCGACCACGATGTCGCCCTCGTCGAGCAGCGGCACGAGCTCGTCGATGACGGCGTCGGTGGGACCGCCCGCCTTGACCATGATGATGATGCGGCGCGGCTGCTCGAGCGAGGCGACGAAGCCCTCGAGCGAGGTGCTGGCCACGAAGTCGCCCTCGTCGGCGAACTGGGCCACGAGGTCGTCGACGCGTGACTGGGTGCGGTTGTGCAGGGCCACCGTGTGGCCGTGGCGCGCGAGGTTGCGGGCGAGGTTACGGCCCATGACGGCGAGACCGGTCACCCCGATCTGGGCGGTGGGCGCGGGGGCGGGGGAGGTGCTCATGGCGGTTCTCCTTGCAGCGGGGGTCGGGTCTCCTCCCATCCTCGCCCCCCGGGGGCGTTCGTCGCCGATCCGGAGGACCTTCGTCCCCACCAGACCGAGACCTGAGTGCAGTAGACTCAACTTTGTCGAGGCTCCCTCGGCGAAGCCACCGCACGTCATCAGACCCGAAGGACGCCCATGGCAGGCACCGAGCTCCAGCTGACCACCAAGGCCCAGGAGGCCGTCTCGGCCGCCGTGCGCGACAGCGCTGCCCAGGGTCATCCGCACACCGAGACCGCCCACCTGCTCCGTGCCCTCGCTCAGCAGACCGAGACGACGACCCCGACGCTGCTGCAGTCGGCCGGCACGTCCGTCGCCGACACGATCACCACCGCCGACAAGGTGCTGGCCAACCTGCCCTCGGTGAGCGGCTCGACCGTCTCCGCACCGGGGTTCTCACGCGCCGCCCTCGCCGCCTTCGAGGCTGCCCGCTCGCTCATGGCCTCCATGGGTGACACCTACGTCTCCACCGACCACCTGCTGCTCGCCCTGGCCCGCTCCGGCGAGTTCGGTCTCGACGCCGCCGCCATCGAGAAGGCGATCCCCCAGGTGCGTGGTGGCCGCAAGGTCGACAACGAGCACCCCGAGGCGTCGTACGAAGCGCTGGAGAAGTACGGCACCGACCTCACCGCCATCGCCCGCGAGGGCAGGCTCGACCCCGTCATCGGCCGCGACGCGGAGATCCGCCGGGTCGTGCAGGTGCTCAGCCGTCGCACCAAGAACAACCCCGTGCTCATCGGCGAGCCCGGCGTCGGCAAGACCGCCGTCGTCGAGGGCCTGGCCCAGCGCATCGTCGCGGGCGACGTGCCCGAGAGCCTGAAGGGCAAGCGCCTGATCTCGCTCGACCTCGGCGCGATGGTCGCCGGCGCCAAGTACCGCGGGGAGTTCGAGGAGCGGCTCAAGGCGGTCCTGGCGGAGATCACCGGCGCCGAGGGCGAGGTCATCACCTTCATCGACGAGCTGCACACCGTCGTCGGTGCCGGCGCCACGGGAGAGGGCTCGATGGACGCCGGCAACATGCTCAAGCCGCTGCTCGCCCGCGGTGAGCTGCGCCTGGTCGGCGCGACCACCCTCGAGGAGTACCGCAAGCACATCGAGAAGGACGCGGCACTCGAGCGCCGCTTCCAGCAGGTCTTCGTCGGCGAGCCCAGCGTCGAGGACACCATCGCCATCCTGCGCGGGCTCAAGGAGAAGTACGAGGGCCATCACAAGGTGACGATCTCCGACGCCGCCCTGGTGGCGGCGGCAGCACTGTCCGACCGCTACATCCCCGGGCGCCAGCTGCCCGACAAGGCCATCGACCTCGTCGACGAGGCCGCCTCACGGCTGCGCATGGAGATCGACTCCAGCCCCGTCGAGGTGGACGAGCTGCGGCGGGCCGTCGACCGGCTGCGCATGGAGGAGCTCCACCTGCAGAAGGAGACCGATGAGGCCTCCCGCGACCGCCTCGAGCGGCTGCGCAAGGACCTCGCCGACCGCAGCGAGCAGCTGGCCGCCCTCACCGCGCGGTGGGAGTCGGAGAAGGCCGGGCTCAACCGGGTCGGCGACCTCAAGGCCCAGCTCGACGACCTGCGCATCCTCGCGGAGCGCAGCGAGCGCGAGGGTGACCTTGCCGGCGCGTCCGAGCTGCGTTACGGCCGGATTCCCATGCTGGAGAAGGAGATCGAGAGGGCCTCACGCGACGAGGACGCCCGTGGTTCCGACGTCATGGTCAAGGACGAGGTGGGTGCCGACGACATCGCCGACGTCATCTCGGCATGGACGGGCATCCCCGCCGGCCGGCTGCTCGAGGGCGAGACCGAGAAGCTGCTCCACATGGAGAGCCACCTCGGTGCCCGGCTCATCGGTCAGCACGCCGCCGTCCGCGCGGTGAGCGACGCCGTACGACGGGCCCGCTCCGGGGTCGCCGACCCCGACCGACCCACCGGCTCGTTCCTCTTCCTCGGCCCGACCGGTGTCGGCAAGACCGAGCTGGCCAAGGCGCTTGCCGACTTCCTCTTCGACGACGAGCGGGCCATGGTGCGCATCGACATGTCGGAGTACTCCGAGCGCCACGCCGTCTCGCGCCTGGTCGGGGCGCCCCCCGGCTACGTCGGCTACGACGAGGGCGGTCAGCTGACCGAGGCGGTGCGCCGCCGGCCCTACTCCGTCGTGCTGCTCGACGAGGTCGAGAAGGCCCACCCCGAGACGTTCGACATCCTCCTGCAGGTGCTCGACGACGGCCGGCTGACCGACGGTCAGGGACGCACCGTCGACTTTCGCAACGTCATCCTCGTGATGACGAGCAACCTGGGCAGCCAGTTCCTCGTCGACCCCACCCTCGACGACACCGTCAAGCGCGAGGCCGTGATGGCGGCGGTGCGCGGGGCCTTCAAGCCGGAGTTCCTCAACCGGCTCGACGAGGTCGTCATCTTCGACCCCCTGTCCACCGACGACCTCGCCCACATCGTCGAGCTGCAGGTGCAGGCCCTCGAGACCCGGCTGCGCGACCGCCGGATCACCCTCGAGGTCACACCCGGCGCCCGCGAGTGGCTCTCCGTCACGGGCTACGACCCGGCGTACGGCGCGCGGCCCCTACGCCGCCTGGTGCAGAAGGAGATCGGCGACCGGCTGGCGCGTGCCATCCTCTCGGGCGAGGCGCGCGACGGCAGTCTCGTGGTCGTCGACCGCGACGACGAGGCCGACACGCTGGTGCTGCGGTCGGGGGCTGAGCTCCCGCTGGGTGGGTGACGCACCCCGGCGGGCGCCACCGGTGTCAATGTGGCACGGTGCGGGGGTGCGTCATCCCTCCGCAGCGCCGACCGCGCCGACCGCGCCGATGGCCCGGGTCGCGGGGCTCCTGGTCGCGGCGCTGGTCGCTCTCGTCGGGTGCACGTCGCCCCCGCTGGGCACCGGCGGTCAGACGCCAGACCACGGCCGGGCGCCCACCGCGTCAGGGGCTTTGACCACGGTCACCCCTGCCGCCCTGTCGGCGGTGACCCAGACGCCGCCGGCGGTCTCGGTGGCCGGCGGCTCGTCTGCGGGCCAGGTCGCGGCGGCGGTCAGCGCCTCGCTCTTCCGTTCGGCACCAGTGGTGCTCGCGGTGATGGCTGACGACCCGGCGGGCGCTGTCCGCGCGGCCCGGATCGCCAGGTCGATGGGTCTGCCCCTCCTGCTGGGTGACCCGCCCGCGGCGGCCACCACCACCGGCGCCACCGCAGGCACGGAGCCGGTGGGTTCCGGGCCACTGGCCCGCGAGGTCGCCCGCCTGCACCCGACGACCGTGCTGGCAATCGGCGCAGCCGCCGGCCGGCTGTCGGGCGTCTCCTCGGCTGACGTCGTCGACGTCGACCCCGGGGAGGCCCCGCTCCAGCGAGCACTCGCAGCCCTCCCGTCGGTGGCCCGACCCGCGCCGTTGGCGTCCACGACCCTCCTCGTGCGACGCGCCGCTGTCGCCACGGGTGGCACCTCGGCGAACGAGCGGGCCGCCACCGCACCGGCCTTGGTCGCCGCGGTCACCGCGACGGCCGGGGGGGTCGGGGCGACGGTCGTGCCCGTGGGGGAGGACGACCTCCGAGGGGACGCAGCCACGGTGACCGCCATGGCCCAGGCCCCGCGCGGGCCCGTGGTCGCTGCCGGGTCGGGCTTCGGCCCCGTGCCGACCCTCACCCGCCGGATCAGGTTGGCACGCACAGGCACCCAGCTGCCAGGGGGTGGCCAGCGGATGTTTCCCGGGCGAGCCCTCGTCGCGCTCTACGGCCACCCCGGCGGGGCAGGCCTCGGCGTCCTCGGCGAGCAGGGGCCCGACGAGACCACACGCCGCGCCGCCACCGTGGCGGCGCCGTACGCCCCCCTCTACGACGTGCCCGTCGTGCCGACGCTCGAGATCATCGCGACCGTCGCGTCCGGGTCGGCGGGAGCCGACGGAAACTACTGCAACGAGAGCTCGGTCGAGAGCCTGAGACCCATGGTCGATGCCGCGACCCGGGCCGGGCAGTACGTCGTGCTCGACCTGCAGCCCGGGCGCGCCGACCTCGTCGACCAGGCCAGGCGGTACCAGTCGCTGCTGGAGCAGCCCGACGTCGGCCTGGCCCTCGACCCCGAGTGGGCCCTGGGGCCCGACCAGCTGCCGCTGAAGCAGATCGGGTCGGTCTCGGCCGAGCAGGTCAACGATGTGGTGCGCTGGCTGGCCGGTGTCACCGCCGCGGCGAACCTGCCCCAGAAGGTGCTCGTGGTGCACCAGTTCCGACCCGCGATGGTGCGAGACGTGGGTCGGCTTGACCTCGGCCACGAGGAGGTCGCCCTCCTGGTGCACGTCGACGGCCAGGGGGCCCGCTTGAGCAAGGAGTCGACGTGGAGCCGCATCGTGGCCACCACGCCTGCGGGCGTCTTCCTGGGCTGGAAGAACTTCTACGACGAGGACCCGCAGACGGCCTCTCCCGCCGACACGGTGAACCGCTCACCCCGGCCGCTCATGGTGTCGTACCAGTAGGGGGTGGCATGACTCCCGACCGGCTGGCGCTGGTGGTGTGGTCGGCCGTCGCGCCGGACGCCGCGCCACCCCCCGACGGTCCGCCGCGCATGCTGCCCGCTACCGAGGGGCCGGGCTGGCGCTCCCCGGTGGCCCTGCGGCTGGCCCCGAGCCTGGGCAGGTCGTCCCGCGACCTGGCGCACGAGGCCGCGGCTCGGCTGCGCGGTCACCCAGACGTGGGAAGCGTGCAGGTCCTCGGCTACGGGATGCTCGAGGTCGTGCTCACCCCACGGGCGGCGGGCATCGTCGTCACCCGGGTGATGGCGGGCGAGACCGAGGTGGATCTCGCGGTCCTCACGGGACGGTTCGCGACCCCACCGCTGCCGGGTCCGGGGCGGCGTCGTCGCGACGACCCCGTCTTCGCCGTGGTGTGGGCGCACGCGCGGGCCCGCACGGTCCTCAGCCTGGCGGCCGGGGAGGGCATCGGACCTGCTGGTGCGGTGGGTGACCTGCTGGCCGGTCCAGCCGAGATGGCGCTGCTCACCGCCCTGGCCGCCTTCCCCCACGACGTGTCGCGGGCGACCCGCACCGGCGACGCAGGGTCGCTGCTGCTGCGGCTCGTCGGCCTCGCGGGTCGCACCCACGACTGGCTCGACCTGGAGAGCGTGGTCCCGTGGCGCAAAGACGAGCCGGTGACCGCGGTGCACCACGCCCGAGTCGCTCTCGCGGCGGCGGCGGCGGCGTGCCTCGTCAGAGGACTCCGGCTGCTCGACCTGCCCCGGCCCGTGCGCGTCTGACGCCGAAACGGCCGACGCCCGCACCGCCGGTAGAGGCCGCCGGGCTCTCGCGCACGGATAGCCACAGGCGATGCTCAGGTTCCTCGTACGTGACGTGCGGCCGGACGAGGCACCCTAGGAAGAGCACGGGCGTGCACCTCCCACGTCCGCCGCCCCGCTCGACAGGACACCTCCCATGACCTTGCACTCCGTACTGACCGCAACCTCGGCCGTCGTCCACCCCCACGCGGCCACGCTCACGGTGGTCCAGGTGGCCGTGACCGTCGGAGCGGGTGGCGTTGCTGCCGTCCTCCTGCGCGGGCGGGCCCGCCTGTCCACCCGGCCGTCCGGCGGTATGGTGCCGGCGACCGTCAGGTCGCCCGTCGCGGACAGCGCGGGACCGGCGGTGTCGACGCGACCCTCGGCCTCGCCGCTGACCTGTCGCCCGCAGCTGCTGACCCCTCCGGGCACCGCGCGCGCCCGTGACGAGGTCGAGCAGTGGCTCGCGCGGGGAGAGCTCGACATCGAGACCTACCGCGACCTGCGGCACGTCTTCGCCGAGGTCGAGGCCGCCGCCCGCGACTGAGGCGCTGGCGGCGGGGGGGGCCCCCCCCC
>JALYVC010000331.1 GCA_030853445.1 Actinomycetota bacterium
GGGGGGGGGAGCGCCGGCGCCGACGACCCACGGGTGGGCCCGCTCGAGCTGCGTCCCCAGCTGCAGCAGCAGGCGCTCCTGCCCCGGGCGGGCGGTGAGCAGCGCGGCGACCGGGTGGCCCTGCTCGTCGAGACCCGTGGGCACGGTCAGGCCCGGCCAGCCGAGGAGGTTCCAGGGGTTGAGGAAGCCGACCCGCCGCGAGGCCCGCAGGACCGTGACGAGGGAGCGGACGCCGTCCCGCTCGCCCACCGGGGGCGCGGGGCAGGGCATCGTCGGGGTCAGCAGCACGTCGAACCCGGCCAGCGAGGCCTCGACCGCCGCGCGCTCGACGCTGACGTCGAGAGCCCAGGGCAGGGCCCTGCGGGTCACCGAACCGACCCGGGCGGCGAAGCGGGTGACCGGCTCGACCCACTCCGGGTGGTCGGTGGCGGCCACGTCGTCCGCCGCCGAGGCGGTGTAGCGCACGCTGAACTTCGTCGAGGCCGCAGCGAACCGCAGCCTCCCGGCCCGTACGGTGTGCCCCAGCCCTCGGAGCCGTGCCGCCGTCACCTGCATCGCCTGCACCCACGCGGGATCGAGCGGCCCACCCTGCGGAAGGGGTCGGTCCATGGCCCGGTCGGTCGTGAGCAGCACCCGCACCGGACGCGGGTCGTCGGCCACCGCGGCGGCGAGCCCCTGAGCGGTCGTGAGCAGCACGTCGTACAGCGCGGCGGTGTCACCCAGGGTGCGGCCGAAGCCGCCCGGCGAGACCATGCCCGTCCACGGGGCGACGTCGGGGGCGGTCGAGATCGAGCCGGGGGTGACGAAGAGGCCCGGGAGGCCACACCAGGCCCCCGGACCGCGGATGGAGCCGCCCCCGTCCCCGGCCAGCGCGAGCGGCACCAGTCCCGCCGCGACGGCCGCCGCCGAACCGCCGCTCGACCCGCCTGGGGTGCGAGAGGTGTCCCACGGGTTGCGAGTGACTCCACCGCGCAGGCTCTCGGTGTACGGCGTGAGACACAGCTCAGGGGTGCGGGTGGCTCCGACGAAGACCCCGCCCGCCTCGCGGACCAGCCGGATGCTCGCGGCGTCCTCGGTGGCGACGCTGGTGCGGGCGCGCGAGCCCTTGGTCACCACCTCACCAGCGACGGCGACCTCGTCCTTGGCCGCTACCGGGACGCCGGCGAGCGGCAGGTGCTCCCCGGCAGCCAGACGCTCGGCCACCCGGTCGGCGTCGGCCAGGGCCTGCTCGCGGGTGATCCGCTGGAAGGCGTTGAGACGCCCCTGCGCGCCGTCGATGCGTGTCAGCGCCGCCGCGACGACCTGACGCGGCGTCAGCTCACCCGACCGCACCCGCTGCGCGGTCTCGCTGGCGGTGACCCACCGCAGGTGCTCAGCCAGGTCGTCGTCGTGCTCGGAAGTCATGGTGGGCACTGTGGCACAGGCCGGGTCGGCCCCTGCTCCGCGGTCCGGTGACCGTGCTGCAGCCACCCTCGTCCGGCAGAGCTCCGGGTGGCGCCGGGTGGCGCCAGGTGCCGGGCAGGGCGCCGTCCCCGCCCCCACGCGACGCGGGCAGGCGCGTCGTCATACCCTCGTGAGCATGGACAGTGGCTGGGCGGTGACCTCGTGAGGGGGCTGACGTTCTACGGGCAGACGGGGAAGTTCACCTACCGCATGCTCATGACCGTGCTGATCGGTCAGTCGCTCGCCGTCTTCTTCGGGGCGCTCGTGGCCCGTGGCATCGCTGCCGCCCAGGGTGACGCGCGCGACGGTGCTTACCTGTGGGTCGGCGTCGGGCTCGCCGTGCTCGCGATCCTCGCGGCGGGCACCATGCGCCGCCCGTACGGCGTGACCCTCGGCTGGCTCGTGCAGGTGGGCACCTTCGTCGCCGGGGTCGTGCTGCCGATGATGGTCGTGGTCGGCGTGATCTTCCTGGCTATGTGGGTGACCTGCCTGATGCAGGGCGCGAAGATCGACGACACGGATGCGCGGAGGCGGGCCGAGGCGGCGGGCGGGGTCGAACCCGGCGGTGCCGGCGCCTGACCCCCGCCGCTAGGGTGCTCACGTGACCACCGAACGCTCGCTCGTCCTCGTCAAGCCCGATGGGTTCCGCCGCGGCCTCACCGGTGAGGTGATCAGCCGGATCGAGGCCAAGGGCTACACGCTTGTGGCCCTCGACGTGTTCACCCCCGACCGGGGGCGGCTCGCGCAGCACTACGCCGAGCACGAGGGCAAGCCCTTCTACGAGCCCCTCGTCGACTTCATGGCCTCCGGACCGGTGACCGCGGTCGTCATCGAGGGTGAGCGCTGCATCGAGGGCTTCCGCGCGATCGCCGGCGCCACCGACCCGACCGCCGCCGCCCCCGGGTCGATCCGCGGCGACCTCGGCCGCGACTGGGGCCAGAGGGTGCAGCAGAACATCGTGCACGGCTCCGACTCGCCCGAGTCGGCCGCGCGGGAGATCGGCATCTGGTTCCCGCAGCTGTGAGCTCGACCTCGCTGGGCGGTCAGCGCGTGACGTAGCAGGAGCGGGTCGCCCTCGCCGGGGACGGCTGCTGTACTCACGCCGGCCGAGCGCGCCGACTCTGAGTCAACCCGCCCCGGGATTCAGTGGCGCAAGCCGTCGGGCGCGGGGCGACGGTCGAGGTCGGAGCCGCCCTCGCAGCGGCGCGCCAAGGCGGTGACCTCCCGCTCGACGTACTGCCGGGTCAGGCCCTCGCTGAGCCGTCCGACGGCCCCCGCGAGCAAGCCCGTATGGAGCACGGTCGCCACCACGTGCGTCCGGCCGGAGCCGAGGTCGGCGAGCTCGTGCAGGGCAGTGGTCGTCACCCCCGTGCGGCGGGCCTGCCACTCCCACCGGGTGTCGGGGGCCCACTGCGTCACGGTCCACGTACTGGCGGGCAGCTGAGGCTGCTTGAGGCGGGTCCGGACGCCGAGGTCGAGCGTGCTCGCCCCACCGAGGGGGGTCAGGCGGGTGACCGTGGGGTTCCATCGAGTCCACGAGGGGGCGTCGGTCCATACGTCCCACACCCGCTCGATCGGCGCGTCGATGTCGAGGTCGAACGTGATCATCGGGGCCGGTCCTCGGGAGGGGAGTGCTGGACGGGGGGACATCCCCCAGCCTAGGGAAGGGGAGACGTCGGCGCGGGAGAAGGGGTCAACCTGACGTCCGACCGATGAGGGTGTGGGCTGTCGTCGAGCGCGTGGTGAGCCCGGACGCACCCAACTGCCGCGACGTGGGCCAATCGACGCCGGGTACCTCCGTACGCAGGTGGAGCGGCGCAGTACCCGGGTCCTGACCGGCCGGGTATCCTCACGACGGTCCTGCTTCCCCGGCCCATGGCGAGGTGCTCGACGGGCTCGCCGAGGCATCGACGTCGTCGCCCACCCCCTGATCGAGCAAACACCCCCCCCACTCGACGCAGCGTCGTCGTGCTCGACGCCAGGAGCTCCATGCGTCAAGCGGGTCGACGCTGCGTCGAGTCAGGGGGTGTGGAGTCAGCGACCGAGGCGCTCGTAGGTCTTCTCGGTCTCGGCCTTGGACGACTGCCACCAGGCCTCGTTGTCGCGGTACCACTCGATGGTCTGGGTGAGGCCGGCGCGGATGTCCTGGTACTGCGGGGTCCAACCGGTCTCGGCCCGCAGCTTGGAGCTGTCGATGGCGTAGCGCAGGTCGTGACCTGGGCGGTCGTTGACGTGCTCGAACCAGTCGGCGGGCTTGCCCGTCAGCTCGAGGAGCAGGTCGATGATCTGCTTGTTGTTCTGCTCGCCGTCGGCCCCGATCAGGTAGGTCTCGCCCAGTCGCCCCTGCTCGATGATCGCCACGACGGCGTCGTTGTGGTCGTCGACGTGGATCCAGTCGCGCACGTTGGCGCCGGCGCCGTAGAGCTTCGGCTTGACGCCTTGCAAGATGCCGGTGATCTGGCGGGGGATGAACTTCTCGACGTGCTGGCGCGGTCCGTAGTTGTTGGAGCAGTTCGACAGGGTCGCCTTGAGCTTGAACGAGCGGATCCACGCGCGCACCAACAGGTCGGCGCTCGCCTTCGACGAGCTGTACGGCGAGCTGGGGTTGACCGGGGTGCTCTCGGAGAAGCGATTCGGGTCGTCGAGCTCGAGGTCGCCGTAGACCTCGTCGGTGGAGATGTGGTGGATCCGCTTGTCGTGCTTGCGCACGGCCTCCAGGAGCCGGTAGGTGCCGATGATGTTGGTCTCCATGAAGGGCCACGGGTCGTCGAGGCTGTTGTCATTGTGCGACTCGGCGGCGAAGTGGACGACGATGTCGGTCTCGGCGACGAGACGGTCGACCAGCTCCGGGTCGGCGATCGAGCCCTCGACGAAGCTGATCGCGTCCTGGACGGAGGCCAGGGAGGCCCGGTTCCCGGCGTAGGTCAGCGCGTCGACGACGGTGATCTCCCAGTCGGGTCGGGTCTGGCGCACGCGCAGGACGAAGTTGGAGCCGATGAAGCCGGCTCCACCGGTGACGAGGACCTTCATGAGGCGTTCTCCTAGGGTGGGGGTGACGACCGCGCGACGCTGCGCAGCCCGGGGGTCTCCGAGGCGGCGGTCGCCGGCCCGGAGTTGAACTCGACCTCGAGTGCGAACCGCGCCGCGAGGTAGCGGTGGTCGGACAGGGCGACGGGCTGGCCGCCGGCGCCGACGGCCACGCGGCGCACCAGTAGCAGCGGGTCACCCTGCGCGACGCCGAGCAGGTCGGCATCCGGGGTGCTCGCCAGTCCGGCGGTTACGGTCTGGCGCACGGTGGTGATGCGGTGACCCTGCCGGGTCAGGCTCTCCCAGATGCCGGGGGTCGTCGCGGCGTCGCGGCTCAGCGACCCGGCCAGGGGCGCGGGCACCCACTCGCGCACGACATCGAGCCCCTCGCCCTCAACGGTCCGCACCGAGCGCGCGTGCAGCAGGTCGGAGCCCTCGTCCACCCCGAGCGCCACGGCGAGGGAATGGGGAGCGGCGCGGAAGCCGAACTCGACCACCCGCCGCTCGATCGACTTGCCTGCCTCGACGACGGCGGAGGTCGCATGGCGGAAGGTCCCGATGGCCAGGCGCTGGTGGAAGGCCGAGCCGGTGACGAACCACCCGGCTCCGTGCCGTGACGCGACCAGATTCTCGTCGCGCAGGGTCTCGAGCGCCCGGCGCACGGTGGGGCGTGAGACGTCGTACCGGGCCCCCAGCTGGGCCTCGGAGTCCATGGCCCCGGTGTCGCCGAACTCGCCCAGCGCGATGCGCTCGCGCAGGTCATGGGCGATAGTGGCGAACCGCGAACTTGTCATTGACTTGTAAGTTACAGGTTGAAGGGGCGGCGAGCAACACCCACGAGTGCGGGGCGGGCGCGGTCGGTCAGCTCAGGACGACGGCTGCGCCGTCAGGCCGGCGCACGCACGAAGCGAGTCCTTGTGGGCGACCGCCTCGGCAGCCGCCGCTCCGGTGAGGGCTGTGGGGAGCCCACCGACGATGCGGCCCGGGTGCCAGGTCGGGTCGCTCACGGTGCGCCCGTCGACGGTGAGCGTCAACACCCCCGTCTCGCTCGTCCGCGACCCGTCGGGCACGTAGAACTCGAAGTTGCCGAGGCCGTAGTCGACGTAGGCCCTGCCGTGGTACCCACCGCCCACGAGCACGTGGGCGTGCTGCCCGACGACCACGTCGGCACCCGCGGTCACGAGGTCGTCGGCGAGGGTGCGCTGGATCGTCGTGGGGCACGTGGTGAGGTCGCGCCCGTAGTGGAGCTCGACCACGACCGTGTCGACCTCGGTGCGGATGGCCTCGACCGCCGCGACGATGGCCTCGTTGCGTCCGTCGAGTGCAGTGGCGATACCGGGATGCCCCCGACCCGCCGACCAGCTCGAGACGAGGCTGTCGTCGACCACGGCGCTCGCCCCGAGGACGGCGATCCGGCGGCCCCTCACCGTGGCGACGTAGGGCGCGAACGCCTCCTGGTCGTCGCGCCCCAGGCCCACAACGGCCACCTTCGCCAAGGCCGCTGCGTCGAGGGCGTCGGGGACACTGACCGGTCCGTAGTCGAGACCGTGGTTGTTGGCCATCGTCACGATGTCGATCCCGGAGTCCTTGATGGCGTCGAAGGCGGTTGGCGGGGCGCGGAAGACGAACTGCTTCTCCTGCGGTGTCCCCCGAGTCGTCACCGCCGTCTCGAGGTTGGCCACGGCGAGGTCGGCGGACGCCAGCACGGACCGCATCGGACCGATCGCGCTCGCGGGGTCGTCGAGGCGGGAGGCGAGGACGCCGGCGAAGTGGATGTCGCCGGCGAAGGCCAGGGTCACCGGCCCACCCGACGCACCCGACGCACCCGACGCAGAGCCGGGCGCCCCGGTCGGTGCGGGCTCGGTCGTGACCGGGCTGGCCGGGCTGGCCGGGCAGGCGCAGGCGGCGATGAGACCCGCCGAGAGCATCGCCAGCAGCAGAGGTCGTACGCGTCGTCGCATGCCCCGAGGCTAACGAACGAGGTCAGCGCAGGACGGTCACGAGCGGGGCGTACAGCTCCATGAGGGCCAGCGCCCGCTCGTGGTTGTCGGGCGTCGACCCGCCGCACGCGTCAGCGGTGACGGTCACCGCCACTCCGCTGTCGGCCATCGCGAGCACCGTGGACACCACGCAGCAGTCGGTCGCCAGGCCCACCACCTCCACGCTGCGGGCCGGCTGGCCTCCACCGACCCGGGCGAGAGCGGCTGCGAGCCCCGGCCCCCATTTGCCGAAGGTCGACAGGTCTAGCGTCGGGTGGTCACCCGCCACCTCGGCGACCTCGGGTACCAGCGCGTAGAGCGGGTCGTCGGGCGGCACGAGGGCCCACGGCCACTGATCGAAGTAGGACACCCACGCACCGGTGGGACGGTCCGGCGCGAGGTAGCGGGTGAGCACCGCGCGCTCGCCGTACGACGCCAGCCGGGCCAGGACGTGCGGGCGGGCTGCCGCCCACATCGGGGAGCCCCAGGGCGAGCCGGGGTCGGCGAAGACGTGCTGCACGTCGACGACGACGAGCGCGTCGCAGCCCTCGGACGTCACGGGCTCAGGCCTGCACCGTCGCGTCGCTCGTGTCGGTCGCCCTCTCCTGGCGACGGACCGCCTCGCGCGACAGCATCAGCGAGCCGAGGAACCCGATGGCCAGCGCCACCAACACACCGAGCCCGGCATAGGCCCAGGTGCCTTCCTTGCCACCGATCGGTCCGAGCAGGAACCCCTGCCATGACAGCCAGCCGAGGTAGGTGTTGACGACGAGGCCCCAGCCGACGACCGTCCCCGCGACCATGAGGGCCACGGAGTCCCACCGCACCGACCCGTAGCGACCGTGGGGGTCGGCCAGGTCGCGCTGCGCGTAGTCGCGTCGACGCAGGGCCAGGTCACCGAGGAAGATGCCGCACCACGCGGCGATCGGTACGCCCATCGTGATGAGGAAGCCCGTGAACGGGGTGACGAAGTCCTTGGCGAAGAAGACCACCACGACCGCTCCGACCGTCATCAGTGCTCCGTCGATCGTCGCCGCCACCGGCCGCGTGACGGGCACGCCGAGGCTGAGCAGGGACAGCCCCGAGGAGTAGATGTCGAGCACGATGCCGCCGAGGAGTCCGAGGATGGCGACCACCGCGAAGGGCACGAGGAACCACGTCGGCAGGATCGTCGTGAGGGCGCCGATGGGGTCGACCTGCACGGCCTTGGACAGCTCGGCGTCGGACCCCGTCAGCAGCAGCCCGAAGACCACCAGCACGACCGGACCCGCCGAGGCGCCCAGGGTCGTCCACCCGACGACTCCGCGGCTCGAGGCGCCGCGGGGCAGGTAGCGCGAGTAGTCGGCCGCGCAGTTGACCCATCCGAGCCCGAGGGCGGTGACCAGCAGGACCACGGCACCGAGGACCTCGGGCAGCGCCGCACCGGGCAGGGCGGAGACGGTGGCCCACTGGATGTGCGGGGCGGCGAGCGCCATGTAGGCGAGCGTGAGCGCCGCGGTCGCGACCGTGATCACGGTCTGCAGCCGCATGATGAGGTCGAAGCCGAAGATACCGGCGGTGACGGTCACGGCGACGATGACGAGCAGGGCCATGATCTTGGTGACCGTGCCGCCGCCGACCCCCAGCCGCTCGAAGATCGTCGACGTGGCCAGGGTCGCGAGCACGACCAGCACGGTCTCCCAGCCGACCGTCAGCAGCCAGGAGACGAGCGACGGCAGCTTGTTGCCCTGCAGCCCGAAGGACGCCCTCGACAGCACCATCGTCGGGGCCGACCCTCGCTTGCCCGCGAGCGAGACGAAGCCGCACAGCAGGAAGGACAGCACGATGCCCACGACCGAGGCCCCCACGGCCTGCCAGAACGACAGGCCGAAGCCGAGCACGTAGGCGCCGTAAGGGATCGCCAGGACCGAGATGTTGGAGGCGAACCACGGCCAGAAGAGCGTGCGTGGTGTGCCGTGCCGCTCCGACTCGGCGATGACGTCGAGACCGTTGGTCTCCACGGTGGTCGCCCGCGAGGCCGGTGCGGCCGAGGTGGGGAAAATGGCCATGGGCACACGCTAGTCCCCGCGACCGACAGGGCGCCCGGTTGCCGGGTGGCCGACCGACTCGCGTCGGGGCCACCCGGCACACCGGAGGGGAACGCTGGGGCGAACGACCCCCGGGGTCAGGCCCGGGCGGCCCTGCCCTCCTCCGACACCGGCATCTTGTCGACCCTCGGGTCGCCCTCGTCGGCGAAGTAGTCGGCAGGGATGGTCTCGTCCGTGCCGGCCGAGACGTTCGCCGCGCGCAGCGCGAGGGTGACCACGGCGGCGATCACGACGTTGATGACGAAGGCGGTCAGGGCGATGTAGCCCATCTGGCCGACGCCCTCGATGAGGGACACCGACCCGCCGAAGTGGGCGCCGCTGGCGGGGTTCACCACGTTGTAGGCCTTCACCGTGCCGTAGACCATCCCGACGGCCCAGCCGGCCAGCAGGGCGTAGCGGTGGAACCAGCGGGTGTAGAGGCTGAAGACGATCGCCGGGAAGGTCTGCATGATCCAGATCCCGCCGAGCAGCTGGAAGTTGATGGCGTTCTGCTTGTCGAGGACCAGCACGAAGATGAGCGCGAAGCCCTTGACGCCCAGCGAGGCGAGCTTGGAGACGCGCGCCTCCTCCTGCACCGTCGCCGACGGCTTGATCCACTCCTTGTAGATGTTGCGGGTGAAGGTGTTGGCGGCCGCGATCGACATGATCGCCGCGGGCACCAGGGCACCGATGGCGACGGCCGCGAAGGCCACCCCGGCGAACCACGACGGGAACATGTCCTCGAACAGCTGGGGGATGACCAGCTGCGCGTTGGGCTTGCCGTCGAGCCCGATGGGCTTGGTGCCGGCGGCGATCGCGACCCAGCCGAGCAGGGCGAGCAGGCCCAGGACGAAGGAGTAGGCGGGGAGGATCGCTGCGTTTCGACGGATCGTGTTGCGGCTCTTGGACGACAGGGTCGCGGTGATGGAGTGGGGGTACATGAACAACGCCATGGCCGAGCCGAGGGCGAGCGAGGCGTAGGGCCAGAACTGGGCCGACGAGGGGATGAACGACCCGGTGGCCTTGCCCGTAGTCGGGCTGGGCGTGGCCATCTTCTGCTGGGCGGAGTCGAAGATTCCGGTCCAGCCGCCGACCTTCGACGGCAGGTAGATGACCGCGACGATGATGACGATGTAGATGAGGATGTCCTTGACGAAGGCGATCAGCGCCGGCGCCCGCAGCCCCGAGGTGTAGGTGTAGAGCGCCAGGACCAGGAAGGCGATGAAGAGCGGCAGGTCGCGTGCGACGAGGTTGCCCGAGCCGCCCACGCCGGCGACCTCGAGCACGGCCTGGATACCGACGAGCTGTAGCGCGATGTAGGGCATGGTCGCAACGAACCCCGTGACGGCGACCGCGAGCGACAGCCCGCGCGAGCCGTGCCGACCGGCGACGAAGTCGGCCGGTGTGACGTAGCCGTGCCGGTGGCTGACCGACCACAGCCGGGCCATGAAGACGAAGATGATGGGGTAGAGCACGATCGTGTAGGGCACGGCGAAGAAGCCGCTCACCGCACCGGCGCTGAACATGGCCGCGGGCACGGCGATGAACGTGTATGCCGTGTAGAGGTCGCCGCCCAGCAGGAACCACGTCACCCAGGTGCCGAAGCTGCGGCCTCCGAGACCCCACTCGTCGAGGCTCTCCATACTCGTCGGGCGCCGCCACCGCGAGGCCCAGAAGCCCAGCACAGCGACGATGGCGAACATGACGATGAGCACGGTCAGTGCGACGCCGTTGACGCCCCCGTTCATCGCCGGTCTCCTTCCGGTGCGGCCGGCGCGTCCACGAAGGCGGTGCCGTCCGGCGTCATCGGCCGGTGGGGACGGGCTACGAGCGTGATCCGGTAGGCCGCGTAGGTGCACCCGGAGCAGAGGAAGACCCAGAGGAACTGGTACCAGATGAAGAAGGGGAAGCCCAGGAAGGTTGGGTCCTTGCGGGCGTAGGTGCCGACGAGCATGAGGGCGACGACGGGCAGCGCGAGGAGCACGGCGGCGACGGTGAGCAGGGTGCGGTTCGCCGGGGGCGCCTCGTGTGGGGTCGGGCGCCCGGCGGAGGCGGGTGGGGGCATCGGGAAGGCCTTCCGGTTTCGGGGTGACGGGACACGTCGTCGTGTCCTGCCGGACGGCAACCTACTCCCGAGCCGGGGCGCGGTGGGTCAGGAAGGACCACGTGTCGGAGCCCCTCGTGTCGGTGGCCGCCGCTACGGTCGCTCTCATGCCCACGCAGACGACTCCCGGCCCGACCACCGCCGTGCAGGCGCGCGGCGTGGTGAAGCGGTATGGAGCGGTCACCGCCCTCGACGGGGTCGACCTCACGGTGCCGACCGGCACCGTCCTCGGGCTGCTCGGGCCCAACGGCGCCGGCAAGACCACCATGGTGCGGGTGCTGACGACGCTGCTGCGCCCCGACGAGGGGCAGGCGAGCGTCGCCGGCATCGACGTGCTGGCCGACCCCGGTGGGGTCCGGCGCAAGATCGGGCTGTCGGGGCAGTACGCCGCGGTCGACGAGTACCTCACCGGCTTCGAGAACCTCGACATGATCGGGCGGCTCTACCACCTGGGGCGGCGCCGGGCTCGGGCGCGGGCGCGCGAGCTGCTGGCCCAGTTCAACCTCGAGGATGCCGGCGACCGGCCGTCGAAGACCTACTCGGGGGGCATGAGACGGCGGCTCGACCTCGCCGGAGCCCTCGTCGCAGACCCGCCGGTCCTCTTCCTCGACGAGCCGACCACCGGGCTAGACCCCCGCAGTCGCACCGACATGTGGGACGTCATCGCGGGGCTGGTCGCCGGCGGCACGACGCTGCTGCTCACGACGCAGTATCTCGAGGAGGCCGATCGGCTGTGCGACTCCATCGTCGTCATCGACCACGGCAAGGTGATCGCGCAGGGCACTGCTAACGAGCTCAAGAAGCAGGTGGGGGGCGAGCGGATGGAGGTCACCGTCAGTGATCCCGCCCGTCTCGACGAGGCGAAGCGGCTGCTCGAGACCCTGGCCGCGACGGGCGCGGGAGCGAGCGTCGACACCCAGGTGCGCCGGGTGATGGTCCCGGTCACCGGGGGGCCCGGAGTCCTGATGGACGGTCTGCGCCGGCTCGACGCGGCTGGCATCGCGGTCGACGACGTCGGCCTGCGCCGTCCCACTCTCGACGACGTGTTCCTCACCCTCACCGGTCACGAGGCGGACGACTCCCCGGGCCGACGGGGCGACGCCGCACCCCAGAAGGAGCAGACCCGATGAGCGCCCTCGACGCGGTCGCAGACGGGCTCGTCGTCGCCAAGCGCAACCTCATCAAGATCAAGCGGGTGCCCGACCTGCTCGTCTTCACCACCTTGCAGCCGATCATGTTCGTCCTGTTGTTCTCCTACGTCTTCGGGGGGGCCATCTCGCAAGCCGACGGGGGAGCGGCCTACCGCGAGTTCCTCATCGCCGGGATCTTCGCCCAGACCGTCGTCTTCGGCGCCACCATCACCGGCGCCGGTCTCGCCGAAGACGTCAAGAAGGGGATCATCGACCGCTTCCGGTCCCTTCCGATGTCGAGCTCGGCGGTGCTCTTCGGCCGCACCCTGTCCGACGTCGCCAACAACGTCATCGTCCTGGTCGTCATGGGCCTGACCGGGCTCGTGGTGGGCTGGAGGATCCGCACGTCCTTCTGGGAGGCGCTGCTGGGTTTCGTCCTGCTCCTGTTGTTCGCCTACGCCGTCAGCTGGATCATGGCCTGGGTCGGCATGCTCGTCCCGACTCCCGAGGTGGTCAACAACGCCGCCTTCATCATCATCTTCCCGCTCACCTTCGTGGCCAACACCTTCGTGCCGCTCTCGTCGCTGCCGGGTCCGCTGCGCTCCTTCGCGGAGTGGAACCCCGTCTCGGCCGTGACGCTGGCCGCCCGCCAGCTGTTCGGCAACCCCGACCCGAACCCGAACGCTCCTGCGCCCACCTCGTGGGCCCTGGTCCACCCCGAGCTCTACACGGTCGTGTGGGCGGCGGCGATCCTCGTCGTCTTCGTCCCCCTGGCGAACTGGCAGTACCGCCGGGCGACCAGCCGCTGAGGCGGTTCGCCAGAGTGGTGCACCGGTCCTCTAGGGTGAGGACATGGCTGATTTCGATGTCGTCGTGCTCGGCGCAGGTCCTGGTGGTTACGTCGCGGCGATCCGGGCGGCACAGCTCGGCAAGAGCGTGGTGGTCGTCGAGCAGAAGTACTGGGGAGGGGTGTGCCTCAACGTCGGCTGCATCCCCAGCAAGGCTCTCCTGCGCAACGCCGAGATCGCGCACATCATCACCCACGAGAAGAAGACCTTCGGCATCGAGGGCGACGCCACGATGTCGTTCGGCCCTACCCACGCGCGCAGCCGTCAGGTCGCCGACGCCAGCGCCAAGGGCGTGCACTACCTGATGAAGAAGAACAAGATCGAGGAGATCGAGGGCACCGGCACGCTGACCGGCCCCACCTCGCTCGACATCGTGCTGACCGACGGGTCGCGCCGCTCGGTCACCGGTGAGTCGCTCATCATCGCCACGGGCGCGACCACGCGGCTCATCCCCGGCACCTCGCTCTCCGAGCGGGTCGTGACCTACGAGGAGCAGATCCTCACCGACCAGCTGCCCGGGTCGATCATCATCGCCGGCTCCGGTGCCATCGGCGTCGAGTTCGCCTACGTCCTGAAGAACTTCGGGGTCGACGTCACCATCGTCGAGTTCCTCGACCGGATGGTGCCCACCGAGGACGCCGACGTGTCGAAGGAGCTGCTCAAGCAGTACAAGAAGCTGGGCGTCAAGGTCATGCTCTCGACCAAGGTCGAGTCGATCGACGACAGCGGCGACAAGGTCAAGGTCACCGTCAGCCCCGCCGCTGGTGGTGACCAGCAGGTGCTCGAGGCCGACAAGGTCATGCAGGCCATCGGCTTCGCCGCACGCACCGAGGGCTACGGCCTCGAGACGACCGGGGTCGAGCTCACCGGGCGCGGCGCCATCGCGGTCGACGCACGCGGCCGCACCAACGTGCCGAACGTCTACGCCATCGGCGACGTCACGGCCAAGCTCATGCTGGCCCACACCGCCGAGGCCATGGGCGTCATCGCCGCCGAGACCATCGCCGGCGCCGAGACGGTCGAGATCGACTTCGACATGATCCCGCGGGCCACGTTCTGCCAGCCACAGATCGCCTCCTTCGGCTACACCGAGGCCCAGGCCAGGGAGCTGGGCTACGACGTCAAGGTCGCCCAGTTCCCCTTCTCGGCCAACGGCAAGGCCCGTGGGATGGCCGAAGGGGTCGGCTTTGTCAAGATCGTGGCCGACGCCGAGCACAACGAGATCGTCGGCGCCCACCTCATCGGCCCCGAGGTCACCGAGCTGCTGCCCGCGCTCACGCTGGCCCAGAAGTGGGACCTCACGGCTGACGAGGTCGCCCGCAACGTCTTCGCCCACCCGACGCTGTCCGAGGCCATGAAGGAAGCGGTCGAGGGCATCGCGGGGCACATGATCAACCTCTGACCCACCTGGGCCGCACCCTGCCGTTCGGGTCCGGCAGGTCCTACGCTGACGGCATGACCTTCGATGTGACCGGTGAGGCCTACCAGCGTTTCATGGGCGTCTACAGCGACGCGTTGTCGGTGCTGTTCGCCGATCGCGCGGGGGTGCTGGCCGGCGGTGAGGCACGCGTCGTCGACGTGGGGTGCGGCACCGGGGCACTCACCTCCGTCCTCGTCGACCGGCTGGGGCCGACCCGTGTTCTCGGTGTCGACCCGTCCGCCCTCTTCGTCGAGGCGGCGCGGCGGCGGCTGCCGGAGGTCGACATCCGCCAGTGCGCAGCCGAGCAGCTCCCGCTGGAGGACGACGGCGTCGACGCCGCCCTCGCCCAGCTCGTCGTCAGCTTCATGGCGAACGCCCAGGCGGGGCTCGCCGAGATGGCCCGCGTCACCCGCTCCGGCGGGGTGGTGGGGGCCTGCGTCTGGGACCTCGCGGGAGGCCGCTCTCCCCTCTCGACCTTCTGGCGGGCGGCCGTCGACGTCGCCCCCTCCACCCGCACGGAGTCGGCGGTCGCCGGAGCGGCGGAAGGCGACCTCGTCCGGCTGCTCACCGGGGCGGGCCTCACACAGGTCAGCGGAGGCGAGCTGTCCGTTCGACGCCGGTACGCCTCCTTCGAGCAATGGTGGGAGCCCTACACCCTGAGCGTCGGGCCGGCCGGCGACCACGTCAGCGGCCTCGATGGCCCCGAGCGGGAGCGGCTGCGGGAGCACTGTCGGACTCTGCTGCCCGAGCGCGACATCGAGGTCGAGGCCGTCGCGTGGGTCGCCACCGGGGTCGCGCCCTGAAACGTGTGCGCCGCCTGGAGGCTCCACCCCCGGATACGCCGGTGGGCGGGCCCTCCTGACCAGGAGAGTCCGCCCACCGGTGCCGGTCAGTAGTAGTGCTTGCGCCCTCCGATGGCCCGGCCGGTGGCTCCGAGTACCGCCAGTACTGCCCCGATCACCAGCAGGATGACCCCGATGGTCAGGAGGATCTTCACGGCCGGGACGATCAGGCCGATGACGATGAGGATGATGCCGAGGACGATCATGAGCTCTCCTTGGATGGGTCCGTCTGCGACCTTGCAGAAGCAAGGTACCCCCAGGATGCGGGGGTGGAAACGTAGGTGTACACCATGGCGAGGGTCGGCGTGTTGCGACACGCGGCAGGTCGGACCGTCCGGCGAGGGGGCTCCCGGCGTCGGCGCTGACAGCGACGATGAGGGGGCCACCACTCGCGGCTGGTAACGTGGCAGTCGCCGTATACCGGCCGCGGATCGAGAGCGCCCAGTGGATCAGCCCTGGAGCACCGCGCACCCACACCAGAAGGAGCCCGTCACCCATGCCGTTGGCCTTGGATGTCAAGAAGCAGATCATGACCGAGTACGCCACCGTCGAGGGTGACACCGGGTCCCCCGAGGTGCAGGTCGCGCTGCTCACGCAGCGCATCAAGGACCTCACCGAGCACTCGCGCACGCACAAGCACGACCACCACAGCCGTCGCGGACTGCTCCTGCTGGTCGGCCGCCGTCGCCGCCTCCTGCGCTACCTGGAGAACGTCGACGTCGAGCGCTACCGCTCGCTGATCAAGCGCCTCGGCCTGCGCCGATAGTCGTCATGCGAATGGCGGCCACCGCTGGAGACCTCCGCGGCGGTCGCCTTTTCGCATGATGCGGCCCCTGGTCCATTCCGGACCCAGGGTCCGCGCCCCGAAAGAAGCCCGCGCACAACGACGATGCGCGAGGACTGACGAAGAAAAGGAGGACCCATGGAGGGTCCAGAGATCACGTTCGCCGAAGCTGTCATCGACAACGGCAAGCACGGCACCCGCACCGTCCGGTTCGAGACCGGACGCCTCGCGAAGCAGGCCGGTGGCGCAGTCACCGCCTACCTCGACGACGACACGATGCTCCTGTCCACGACCGCCGCGGGCAAGCAGCCCCGCGAAGGCTTCGACTTCTTCCCCCTGACGGTCGACGTCGAAGAGCGTATGTACGCCATCGGCAAGATCCCCGGCTCGTTCTTCCGCCGTGAGGGTCGCCCGTCCACCGACGCCATCCTCACCTGCCGCCTGATCGACCGGCCGCTGCGCCCGACCTTCAAGAAGGGTCTGCGCAACGAGGTCCAGGTCGTCATCTCGGTCTTCGCGCTCAACCCCGACCACCAGTACGACGTCCTCGCGATCAACGCCGCGAGCGCGTCCACCCAGATCTCGGGCCTGCCCTTCTCCGGCCCGGTCGGTGCCGTCCGCGTCTCGCTCATCGACGGCCAGTGGGTCGCCTTCCCCAACTTCTCCGATATCGAGAAGTCCGTCTTCGACATGGTCGTCGCCGGCCGGGTCACCGACACCGACGACGTCGCGATCATGATGGTCGAGGCCGAGGCCACCGACAACACCTGGGACCTGGTCAAGAACCAGGGCGCGGGTGCTCCGACCGAGGAGGTCGTGGCCCAGGGCCTCGAGGCCTCGAAGGCGTTCATCGCCCAGCTGTGCAAGGCGCAGTCCGACCTGGCGGCCGAGGCGGCCAAGCCGGTGCAGGAGTTCCCGTTCTTCCTCGACTACCAGGACGACGCCTACGCAGCGGTCGAGAACCACGTGATGGGTGACCTGGAGTCGGCGCTGCAGATCGGTGGCAAGGCCGAGCGCGAGAGCCGCATCGACGACATCAAGGACGCCATGAAGGGCGCCCTCGGTGGCGAGTCCGGTGAGTTCACCGGTCGCGACAAGGAGCTCTCGGCGGCCTACCGCTCCGTGCAGAAGAAGCTCATCCGCCAGCGCATCCTCACGGACGGCGTCCGCATCGACGGCCGCGGCCTGCGTGACATCCGTGCGCTCTCGGCCGAGGTCGAGGTGCTCCCGCGGGTGCACGGCTCGGCGATCTTCGAGCGGGGCGAGACCCAGATCATGGGCGTCACCACGCTCAACATGCTCAAGATGGAGCAGCAGCTCGACACCCTCTCGCCAGTGACGCGCAAGCGTTACATGCACAACTACAACTTCCCCCCCTACAGCACCGGTGAGACGGGGCGCGTCGGCTCCCCGAAGCGCCGCGAGATCGGTCACGGGGCGCTCGCCGAGCGCGCGCTCATGCCGGTCCTGCCGAGCCGCGAGGACTTCCCCTACGCCATCCGCCAGGTGTCCGAGGCCCTCAGCTCGAACGGCTCCACGTCGATGGGCTCGGTCTGCGCCTCGACGCTGTCGATGCTCAACGCCGGTGTCCCACTGCGCGCTCCGGTCGCCGGCATCGCGATGGGTCTGGTCTCCGACCAGGTCGATGGCGAGACCCGCTACGCCGCCCTGACCGACATCCTCGGTGCGGAGGACGCTTTCGGTGACATGGACTTCAAGGTCGCCGGCACCAAGGAGTTCGTCACGGCCATCCAGCTCGACACCAAGCTCGACGGCATCCCCGCGTCGGTGCTGGCCAGCGCGCTGACCCAGGCCCGCGAGGCTCGTCTGCACATCCTCGACGTCATGGCCGAGGCCATCGACGTGCCCGACGAGATGTCGGAGTTCGCCCCGCGGATCATCACGGTGAAGGTCCCCGTCGACAAGATCGGTGAGGTCATCGGCCCGAAGGGCAAGATGATCAACCAGATCCAGGACGACACGGGCGCCGACATCTCGATCGAGGACGACGGCACGGTCTACATCGGTGCGGTTGACGGCCCCTCGGCCGAGGCGGCGCGGGCGGCGGTCAACGCGATCGCCAACCCGCAGATGCCCGAGATCGGCGAGCGCTTCATGGGCACGGTCGTCAAGACGACCACCTTCGGTGCGTTCATCTCGCTGCTGCCCGGCAAGGACGGTCTGCTGCACATCTCCGAGGTGCGCAAGCTCGTCGGTGGCAAGCGGATCGACAACGTCGACGACGTCCTCAAGGTGGGGCAGAAGGTGCAGGTCGAGCTCAAGGAGATCGACCCGCGCGGCAAGCTCTCCCTCGGCGCCGTCATGCCCGACGCTGAGGCTGGCGCGGCTGCCGACGCCCCGGTGGGCGCGGAGCCCGCGAACGCCTGAGCCACGGCCCTAGGTAGCCAAAGAATCACCTCAACCGGGGCTACTTGAGGTGATTCTTTGGCTACTGAACCGAGCAGTGGGCGGCCCGGTCTCCCTCGGGAGCCGGGCCGTTCGCGGTCCTCACGAGTCAGGTCAGAAGTCGGACTTGACGAAGTCGAACGGCCCGAGGTCGACGTTGTGGGTGCGGACGTACTCCTGGATGTCGTCGAACAGGGCCGAGGTGGTCGCGCAGGAGCCGTCGACGAGGATCGCCTGCACCAGGCCGTTGCCGGCCGCGGGTGCGAGCCAGGCGCCGACGTACGGCAGGTAGGTCCCTGCCGCGAGGCCGCCGAACCCCTTGCCCACCGCACCGGCCGCACCGGCGCTGGTGGTGATCTCCGAGGCCGGTGGTAGCGGCGACGTGCCCGGAGCCTGCACCGGTGGCCCGGCCGACCCGGCGCCCTGGGGTGGACCGGAGAGTGCGTGGCGGGTCGCGTCGAGCGGTGACTCCTTGGGTGCCACCATCGCGCTGACCGCGCCGAGCGCAGCCCCGACGACCAGCCCGGTGACGGCCCCCACGAGCACCTTCTCCATCACGTCGCCGATGCCCTTGTTCTTCCCTCCGGCGAACCCGCTCGCGAAACCCATCGCCGCGCCGTTGACCACCCCGGACACGCCCCCGACGACGGCGCCGGCGGCCACGGTGCCACTGGTGAGGCCCAGGGCGCCCCCGACCGCCACTCCGGCGAAGGCGGCGCCGAACGCCGCCCACCCACCGACCGCTCCGCCGACGACCACCCCGAGGAAGATGTCGCCGGCGTCGCCCCCGGTGCGGGCGGTCGCGATCCCGCCGATGACCCCCCCGGCGACGATGCCCACCATGGTGGCCGCGAAGACGGCACCCCACGTGACCGAGAGCCCGCCGACCGTCAGGGCCACCGTGGCCGGGGTGGCGAGGCCGAAGGTGCAGACCGTCACGACGACGGCGACGGCGATGATCGCGACGGTCGCGACGATGGCGGCGAAGATCTTCCAGAAGCTGCGGCCCGAGGGGTCGACGCAGCTCGTCGGGTTCCCCCGGCAGTAGGTGTAGGGGTTCCACGCCGCCGGGTCTGCAGGGTCGCCGACGATCGGGTCCGGGCCGATGAAACGACCCAGGCGGGGTGCGTACCAGCGCGAGCCCATCAGCACCAGTCCGTGCCCGACGTCCTCGGAGGTGGCGAAGCCCTGGGGTGACCGGTCCGTGCCGGTCCTGGTGAGCACCTGCCCGTAGGGGTCGTGGGTGACGCGCAGGACGGTGGCTCCGACCTCGTCGGTGACGAGGACGAGTGATCCGAGGTGGTCGGTATGCAGCCACCGACGGCTCGCGCCGTCCTCGCGCGCCACGATCCGCTCCCCGTCGGTGATCTGCAGGACGAGGGTGCCGTCCTCGATCCGCAGCAGGTGGTCGGGTGAGCGGACGTCGCGGGTCTCTCCACCGGCCGTGACCGCCACGCGGCGCACGAGGGCGCCGGAGTGCCCGTAGGTCATCGTCTCCGACCCGCCACCGTCGAGGGCAATCGTGCTCAGCCGCCCCGCGTCGTCGATCGTGTGCGTCCCCCAGGGGGCCGAGACGAGGTGGCCCCGGTCGTCCCATCCGTAGGTCTCGGCGCCGATACCCGTCAGGACCGAGGCGGGAGCGCCCCCACCGCCGTAGGTGAAGACGCCGACGGGGGAGGAGACGAGGTCGTGGGCCGTGTCGTAGGCGTAGCTCAGCGTCCCGACCGCGGCGTCACCGCTCGTGGCCGTCACGAGGTGGTAGGCGCTGTCGTAGCCGTAGGACCAGCTCTCGGTGGCGTCAGGCGAGTCGAGGGTGAGGACGTTGCCCACCAGGTCGTGGGTGAGGTCGGCTCGGCGCAGCGTGCCGGCCGGCCCGACGACCTGGGTACCGGTGAGCCAACCCGTCGCGGTGTCGACGGTGTCGGTCTGGATCACGCCGTTGCTGTAGGCGACCGTCGTGCGGCGCCCCGCGACGTCGTACCCGACCTTCTCGATGATCCCGTCGATGGACCGGAGCAGCCCGGTCGCGGTGTACCGGTACCGCACCAGACGTCCACCGGGGTAGGTGACCCGGTCGAGCAGGCCGTCGGACCGGTGCGCGATCTCGAGCACGAGGGTCGCAGCGCCGGTCGGGGTCACGGCCTTGCGCGTCAGCCGCCCCCGCTCGTCGTAGTCGTACGTCGTCACGCCCCCCTCGTCCTCGACCCGCACCAGTCGACCGCCGGCCGTGTGGATGGCGGCGTCGGCCGGTGCCGGTGACCCGTTGTCGTGGTAGCTGAACCGGGCCACCGGCGTCGACCCGGGCGTGCCGTGGCGCACCTCGGTCGGGCGGCCCCCGACGTCGTGGCGGCGGTAGACCCGGGCCGTGCCCGCCCGGGTCTCGACCGTGCGCCCGGCCGCGTCGACCACGAGGGTCTGTACGCCGACGGGGCGGGTGATCCGGATGGTCCGGCCGAGCAGGTCGTGCTCGAAGCGGGTCGTGCCGCCGGTGGCGTCGACGTGGCCGGTCAGGGCGCCCTTGATGTCGTAGTCATCGCTCGTCACGACGGTCCCGGCGGCGGACACCTCCTCGACCCTGACCACGTGGCCGGAGGCGTCGAGCACCCGGCGGGTGAGCGACCCGGCGTGGAGGGCGCCCGGGCGGGTGCTGGTCTGCTCCGCGTCGCGCTCCTCGACCGCTCCCGGGAGGTAGGTGACCCGTGCGGTGCCGCCGTCGGGACGGGTCGTGCTGGTCACCCGGCCGAGCGCGTCGTAGGTCAGCGAGGTGTGTGGTCGGTCCGCAGCCGGGGTGGCGTAGCCCGCGCCGGCCGCGCGATAGGGCAGGTAGGAACGCGCGGTGACCCCCCGCAGCCCGAAGCCCGTGGCCGCTGTGACGATCTCGCCCTGCTCGTCGGTCACCCGCTGCTGCACGATCCGTCCGGCGCCGTCGGCGAACTGGCGCTGCACCCGGCGAGCGGCTCCGGGGGCGGTCGCCACGCTCTCGGTGACGACGAGGGGCACGACGGTCGTCTCGTACGTCAGGCGGCGGGTGGGCTCGCCCGTGGCGTCGCCCGGGGCCACGACGTCGGTGAGCCGGGCGAGCGCGTCGAACGCGGTCGTGGTCTGTGCCCCTGACGGCTCGGTGAGCGAGACGGGCTGGTAGGTGCGCAGGTCGAACTCGGTCCTCACGGTGTTGCCGAGGGCGTCGGTCACCACGACGGGGTAGCAGCCGGCGGGATCGAGGGTGAGGGTGGTCGTGCCGCCCGCGGGTCCGGTCACCGTGCCCGTCACGACGCCGCCCGCGGTGCTGCGGTGGTAGTGACCGAGGTCGACCCACCAGCCGGTCTCACCGTCACGCCGGTGGTAGCCGAGTGCGGGTAGGTCGGGAAGCTCCCCGGCAAAGACGGTGGTGACCTGCTCGTCGGTGAGGGCCAGGGCCTCCCGGGACGTGACGAGGCCGGTCGCGCCGACCGTGTCCCCCGGGGCGTCGTCGTAGCCGGTGCGCAGGTCGGAGAGCAGACTGCCGTCACTGTCGTGCTGGACGACGCGGGTGATGCGCTGGCGGAAGCGGCCCGTCGGGTCGGTCGCGTACGACGTCGTCGTGCGCAGCTCCCGCTGAGGTGCGGGGTCGGAGCCGACCCAGGTCTGCTCCCGGGCCCTCGTGACGTTGCCGTCGGGGTCCCAGGCGAGCTGCTCGGTCACGACCCTGCTGACGGGGTCGCTCCTGCCCTCGTGGACCGCGCGCGAGCTTGAGACGAGCCGGGGGGTCACCGTCCCGGGCACCGGGCCGGGCTCGACCAGCCAGTGCTGCTCGGCCCGGTCGAAGAGCATCCCGTCCGGCTCGGCCCGCTCGACGCGGGCCAGACGACCACGGATGGCCCGGGCCGTGCGGCGGGCGTCCAGGGTCGCCGGCTCCTGCCCCTCGCTCGTGAGACCGACCTCGAACCAGTGGGTCGTGCGCAGGGTGGGGATGCTCTCGTCGCCGACCTCGTCGACGGTGACGCGGCCGAAGCCGCACACCTCGCGCAGCACGCCGTCGTACCGTCCCTCGTGGTAGGCGTAGCGCGTGACGGAGACCGGGCCCGAGGTCGCGTCGGTGACAGCCACCTCGGTGACGACCGGGAGGACGACCGGCAGGCGCGTCGACCACGGCTCGCCGGCGGCCCGGTCGCGCTCGCTCTCGTGGGCCGAGGTCGACCACGCGATCGTCGTGCGTCGACCGGTGCCGTTGTCGACCCCGCTCAGGAGGGACACGGTTCGGCCGCCGTGCAGGTCGAGGGCGAACCACCGGCCGCGCCCACTGGGCAGCCGGGTGGTCCAGGCGAGGGTCGGCACCCCGGTGCCGAGCAGGTCCGCAACGCGGACGTCCGCGGTCCCGGCGACCGGCAGGTGCTCGAGGTGGCGCGCCTGCTCGAAGCCGTGCCCGCTGCGGTTGACCCACCAGCTCACCCGGCCGCGGTCGACGACGAGCAGGTCGGCGCAGCCGTCACCGTCGAGGTCCACGAGCAGGACCGACCCCGGGTCGCTGTCGAAGGGGAGGGTCGGTGCCCCAGCCATCTCGACCACGTCGCCGAAGCGCCCCTGCCCGAGGTACGGCCAGTACCGAACCCCCCGGCCATCGACCCGGATGAGGTCGGGGGTGCCGTCGCCGGTCATGTCGGCGCAGTGGACACGCGGGTCGCCGAGGTCGGTCGGAGGCCCCCCCGGCCGGTTCGGGACCACGTCCGGCCGCCCCAGCCAGCCTCCCCCCTCGGGGTCGCGGTGCGCGACGAGCAGGGAGGTGCCGGTGCTCCACAGCATCCCGACGCGCCCGTCCCCGTCGACGTCGACCATCCGGGCGCGGGGCGATCCCGCGGCGACGCCGGGTGCCTGCGACCAGTCGACCGGAGCACCGAAGCCGGCCGAGGTCCTGGGCTGGTACCCGGCCAGCGGCAGGT
>JALYVC010000348.1 GCA_030853445.1 Actinomycetota bacterium
GCCCGTCGGCGACGGTCGCGTCGGCGACGTGGGCGAAGGGGCGGGCCGTCGCCGGGTCCTCGACGGCGAGGGTCGCGCCGTCTGAGGAGTCGCGCCACGAGCCGCCGATGAACAGGCCCTTCGGCACCGACTCGACGAGCTGCTTCTGGTTGACGGCCACGGGGGTCCTCCTGCTTGAGGGACGGAAAACGGTTGTCAGGTCAGGCTATGCCCGCCGAAAGACGCCGGTGCGCGGGATGACCGCCACCCGGCATACCGGCCCTCCCCCGTCCGTACCCGCCCCCTCCCCGTCCGCTTGTTGCGCCAGAAGTGCCCAAGTCCCCACCCTGGAGGGGGGAAAGGGGCACGTCGGGCGCACCAAGGCGACGTGGACAGGGACGAGCGGGGTGGGGCGGCGCAGCGTCGGTCAGGCGTTCGCGGCGAAGGCGGCGGCGAGGATGTCGAGGCCCTCGTTGAGCAGCTCGTCACCGGCGACCAGGGGCGGCAGGAAACGGAACACGTTGCCGAAGGTGCCGCAGGTGAGGGTCACGAGACCTTCCTTGTGGCAGTAAGCGTTGACGGCCTTGGTGAGCTCGGCGTCCGGGGTCTTCGAGGCCCGGTCGGTCACCAGCTCGACGGCCAGCATCGCACCGCGGCCGCGGATGTCACCGATCTGCTCGTGCCGCTCGGCCAGCGCCTCGAGCCGGGGCCGGAAGATCGCCTCGATCTGGCGCGCACGCCCGGCGAGGTCGTGCTCGCGCATCGTGGCGATGGCGCCGAGCGCCGCCGCACAGGCGACGGGGTTGCCGCCGTAGGTGCCGCCCAGGCCGCTCGAGTGGACGGAGTCCATGAGGTCGGCCCGCCCCGTGAGCCCGGCGAGCGGCAGCCCGCCCGCGATGCCCTTGGCCGTCGTGACGAGGTCGGGGACGACGCCCTCGTGCTCGCTGGCGAACCAGTCTCCGGTGCGACAGAACCCGGTCTGGATCTCGTCGGCGATGAAGACGATGCCCTGCTCGCGGCACCAGTCGGCGACCCGGCGCACGAATCCCGGTGCGGGCACGATGAAGCCGCCCTCGCCCTGGATGGGCTCGAGGATCACGGCCGCGGTGTTGTCCTCGCCGACCTGGGTGTGCACGAGGGTGGTGAAGGCCGCGAAGGCCTCGTCGGCGCACGCGTCGGCGCCGCCCGCCCAGCGGTAGGGGTAGGCCATCGGGGCGCGGTAGATCTCGCTGGCGAAGGGGCCGAAGCCGTCCTTGTAGGGCATGTTCTTCGACGTCAGGGCCATCGTGAGGTTGGTGCGGCCGTGGTAGGCGTGGTCGAAGGCGACCACGGCGTCGCGGCCGGTGGCATGACGCGCGACCTTGATCGCGTTCTCGACCGCCTCGGCGCCGGAGTTGAAGAGCGCAGAACGCTTCTCGTGGTCGCCGGGCGTGACGGCGGCGAGCTCCTCGCAGACCTGGAGGTACTCCTCGTAGGGCGTCACCATGAAGCACGTGTGGGTGAAGTCGGCGACCTGCCTCTGCACCGCCTCGACGACCCTCGGCGCGCTGTTGCCGACCGAGGTGACCGCGATGCCGGCGCCGAAGTCGATCAGCTGGTTGCCGTCGACGTCGACCAGGATGCCGCCGGCCGCGCGCTCGATGTAGACCGGGAGGCCGGTGCTCACGCCGGCCGACACCGTGGCGAGCTTGCGCGCCTGCAGGGCCTCGCTCTTCGGGCCGGGGACCGCGGTGCGCAGCAACCGGCGCTGCTCGACCTCGGGGCGGCCGCCCGCCACGGACGCGGTGGTGGTGTGAGACACGGAAGGCAGGGAGGTTACCGGGGGCGCAGAGGGCGCAGCGAGGGTGTCGGTCATGGGTCAAGGGTCCTCGCCTCACCTCATGCTGTCCAATACTTCCTGCGCACGCCGTCCATGCCTGTGAGGCATGATCACCGTATGGAGCTGCGTCACCTGCGCTATCTCATCGCGGTCGCCGACGCGGGCTCGGTCAGCGCGGCCGCTCCCGTCGTGCACGTCACCCAGCCGTCCCTCTCGCGCCAGCTGCGCCAGCTCGAGCGCGAGCTGGGCGTCGGCCTGTTCTCCCGCACCGAGCGCTCGATGCAGCTCTCGGCCGCCGGGCGCCAGTTCCTCCCCCTGGCCCGTGACCTCGTGGCCCGCGCCGACGCCGCGGTCGCGGCCGCCCACACGCTCGCCTCGGGCCGGCTCGAGCGGCTTACCATCGCCGCTCCCGGCACGACGCTCACCGACGTCATCGCCCCCTTCCTGGCCCGGCTCGGCGACGACGACCCGATGCCGACCGTCTGGGAGGAGCTGCCCGTCAGCGTCTACGCCGCGCTCCCCCGCGGCGCCGACCTCGCCATCGGCACGACGCCGCCCCCACCGCACCTGGCATCGCTCGCCGTCGCCGAGCTGCCCGTCTGGGCCTACGTGCGCGACGACGACCCGTGGGCCGGGCGGGCCGAGGTGACCCTCGCCGAGCTGGTCACTCGTGACCTGCTCCTGCTCTCGAGCGACTTCCACCCCCGCCGGGCGCTCGACCAGGCGCTCAGCCGCACCGGCACGGCATACGGGACGGTGGTCGAGGTCGGCACCCCCGAGGTGGCCCAGGCGCTGGCCGCTGCGGGCCGCGGGGTCGCCGTGCTCTCGGACGACCCGCGCTTCGGCCTGCGACCGTTGCGCATCACCGCCCCTGACGACCCCGTACACATCAGCCTGTATGCCGCGTGGCAGCCCGACCACCACGCCGCCGCGACCCTGAGCGCGCTGGCTCAGCGGCTGGCAGGGTTCTGCGTGGAGCGCTACGGCCCCGAGGTCGCCCCGCATCGGCCGGGGCCCCCTGGGTAGCGCCGCGGGACCCGCTTGGGTAGCCAAAGAATCACCCCCCAGGGGATTGTGGGGGTGATTCTCTGGCTACCTAAACGGAACCGGGGATCCGCCCGTCCAGCAGCGGCCGCGCCGGATCCCAGCTCGTGCCGTCGCGCTCGTCCCGCCGCCTCCTCGCGATCGCCGAGAGCGCTTCCAGCACCACGCGGTTGGCGAGAGCTGCCGTGATGTCGGCGTGGTCGTAGGGCGGGCTGACCTCGACGACGTCCATTCCCACGACAGGGAGCTCGAGACAGATGCGTCGCACCGAGTCGAGCAGCTCGCGGGCCGAGAGCCCACCGGGCTCCGGCGTGCCGGTGCCCGGCGCGTGGCCGGGGTCGCACACGTCGATGTCGACGGAGAGGAAGACGCCTTCGCACTCGTCCATCGCGATGCCGAAGGCCTCGGTGAGGCAGACCTTGAGCCCCCGCTCGCCGATCTCGGTCATCTCGTAGGACCGCATCGACTGCCCCGCCATCCACCTCAGCGTCTCGGGCGGCGGCCAGTAGCCGCGCAGCCCGATCTGCAGGAAGCGGTCACCACGCAGTGCGCCCGACTCGATGAGCCGCCGCATGGGCTGCCCGTGCCCCCACAGCGAGCCGAACTCGATGTCGCCGGTGTCGGCGTGAGCGTCGAAGTGGAGCATGGAGACGCGCCCGTGCCCGAGCACGTTGGCCACGCCCTTGGCGTCGGGGTAGGCGATGGAGTGGTCACCCCCCAGCACGACCGGTATGCAGCCCGCCCGGGTCACCTTCTCGACGGCGGCCTCGAGCGCCGGCAGGGCGACCTCGATGTCGCCGGAGTACATCTCGACGTCACCGGCATCGACCACCCGCAGGTCCCGCAGCCCGTCGGTACGCAGCGCCAGGGAGGGCCGCGACCCGTCGTGCGGAAGGTAGTCGGTCATCCGGATCGCCTGCGGCCCGAACCGCGTGCCGGGCCGGTGGGAGGTGCCGCCGTCGAACGGTGCGCCGAGGATCACGACGTCGGCACCGGCATACGTGCTCTCGTCGTCGAGGTCGCACCGGTCGACGCCGAGGAAGGTGATGTCGGGGCCGTACTGGCTGCCGTAACGGGTCATGGCAAGAGCCTAGGCCTGCCGCTCCTCCATCCCCCACGGCGAGCCGTACCCCTGCGGCTTCGGTGCCGCCAGCAGCTCGAGGAACGGCACGGCGTCGAACGCCTCCGGCCCGAGCACGCCCGCACCGGACCACACCCCCGTGGCCAGCAGCTCAAGCGCCACAACGGGATTGACCGCCGTCTGCCACACCACGCACTGCGCGCCGTACTCAATCATCGTCACCTCGTTGTCACGACGTGGTAGAGGTAGGTCGCTCGCGGCGCGCCGTCCTGGCCCGTGCCGGTGACCATGAGCCCGGCGCACGTCTTGCCGGTCATCATCGGCCCGATGGTCGCCGGGTCGGGCAGCACCGCGGCCACGACGTCGCGGGGAGAGACCTGCACGCCCTTGACGGTCACCAGGTCGGTCCGGTCGAGCCCGAGGGTGCGCAGCGTCTTGAGCATGGTGATCAGCTCCTCGCCCAGGCCGTACTTGAAGGTCACCCGCTTCGCGTCGAGCCACCGCGGCATGAGGAGGACCTCCTCGTGCTCGACGTGCACGCACTCCACCGGCCCGATGCCCCCGGGGAAGTCGAAGACCTCCGGCTCGCTGAAGGGCGCGAGGGTGAAGAAGCCCGCCTCGACGTCGCCGCCTGCGGCGTCCGCACGCGACTTCTCCCACACGACCGGCGGGTTCAGGCACTCCTCGATGATCGTCCACATCGAGAAGCTGGGCGCGAAGGTCTCGTTGCCGTCGGCGTCGCGCACTGCCAGGTTGGCCCCGTCGCGCGTGCCCAGCTCGTCGATCGACGAGAAGAGGTGGTCGGCGGCATACCGCGCGAAGACGTCCGAGAGCCCCGGCTCGACCCCGATGCCGAGCAGGGCCAGCTGCCCGGCCGACTCCCACTCGCCCGCCGTCGCGAGCTGCTCGTCGCCCAGCTTGACATGCACCTTCTCGTACGGCGCCTCGGGGTGACGCTGCGACAGGCTCATCGCCATGTCGAGGTAGGCAGCCCCGGCCGCGAGAGCCCCCCGGAAGATGGGCATGACGAAGCGGGGGTCGACGGCGTTGAAGACGTGCGTGGCCCGGTGCTCCCGGGCCAGCGCCGTCACCGCCTCCTCGTCCGAGGCGTCGACCTCGGCGGCGACCAGCCGCGACTCGCCGTCTCGTCGCGCGCTGGCGGCAACGACGGTCGCCTGCGCCCGTGCGAGTTCGTAGTCGGCGACGACGAGCGCCTCGAAGAAGTCACGCTCGACGGCGATCCGGGCGGCGGCGTCGCCGACCCCTCCGGCGCCGATCATCAGGATGCGCACGTCAGACCGCCTTGGAGCGCTGGGCGCTGACGACCTGGCCGATGGCGACGATGGCGAGTGCGCCGAGGAACATGACGGATCCGATCACGTTGATCTGGACAGGAACTCCACGCTGGGCCGCACCCCATACGTACATCGGGAAGGTGACCGAGGACGGGCTGGCGTTGAAGTTGGTGATGATGTAGTCGTCGAACGAGAGCGAGAAGGCGAGGAGACCACCAGCCGCGATACCGGGCGCGACGAGGGGGAGGGTCACCTTCAGGAACGTCTGGACCGGGCCGGCGTAGAGGTCGGCGGCAGCTTCCTCCAGCCGGGGGTCGAGCGATGCCACCCGAGCCTTCACCGTGACCACCACGAAGGACAGGCAGAACATGATGTGGGCGATGAGGATCGTCGTGCGTCCGGACGGCACACCCAGGGCGATGAACAGGGTCAGCAGGCTGGACCCCATCACCACCTCGGGCGTCGCCATGGGAAGGAAGATGAGCAGGTTGGTCGCGGCCCGGCCGCGGAACCGGTGGCGTCCGAGAGCGAAGGCCACCATCGTGCCGAGCACCGTCGCCACGAGGGAGGCGACGACGCCGATCTGCAGGCTGAGGCCGAGGGAGTCGCAGATGCCCGGGGTACCGCAGGGGTTGGTCCAGGCGTCGACAGAGAACTGGGTGAAGCTGAAGTTGAAACGCCCAGCTGGCTTGTTGAACGAGTAGACGATCACGACGAGGTTGGGCAGCAGCACGTAGACCATGACGGCGAGCCCGACGATGATGACGAGGTTGCGGCGGATCCACGACATCTAGACCAGCTCCTCGGTGCCCGCGCGACGGACGTAGAAGATCACGATGGAGATGATCAGGGCCATCAGCACGAACGACAGCGCAGCCGCCGTCGGGTAGTCGAGCACCCGCAGGAACTGCCCGTCGATGACCTGCCCGATCATCGTCGTCTGCGTGCTGCCGAGCAGGACGGAGTTGATGAAGTCGCCGGTCGCCGGGATGAACGTCAGCAGGGTCCCCGCCACGACGCCCGGCAGCGAGAGCGGCCAGATGACCCGTCGGAAGGTCTGCACGGGCGAGGCGTAGAGGTCGGACGCTGCTTCCGTCAGCCGCAGGTCGAGCCGCTCGAGGTTGGCGTAGAGGGGCAGCACCATGAAGGGCAGGAAGTTGTAGGTCAGCCCGCAGATGACGGCGAAGGGCGAGAAGAGCAGCTGGTCGTTGGAGATCAGGCCGAGTGCCCGCAGCACCGCCTTGAACCCGTCGAGCAGGAACGTCGTGTGGGTGGCCTGAGTCAGGTTGACGAGGAGACCGGAGTCCCCGAGGATCGTCTGCCACGCCAGGGTCCGGATCAGGAAGCTCGTGAAGAAGGGCGCGATCACGAGGATGAGCAGGATGTTCTTCCAGCGGCCGGAGCGGTGGGCGATGAACCACGCCAACGGGTAGCCGAAGGCCAGCGTCAGGAAGGTGGCTGTCCCCGCGTAGATGACCGACCGCAGCAGCTGCGACCAGTAGGACGACAGCGCGTCGGTGTAGGTCTGCCAGTGCCAGGTCAGGACGTACCCGTTGTCGATGTCACCGGTCTGCAGCGACTGGGAGGCCAGGGACAGGGTCGGCACGGCGAAGAAGATGAGGAGCCAGAGCAGGCCCGGCGCCAGCAGCAGGTAGGGCACCCAGTTGCGACGCACGTGGCGGACCGCGGCACTCGGGCTGGCCGGCCGGGGCGCCTGCAGAACGGCTTCAGCCACCGTCGACCTCCTTCCCGGCGTCCGGGGCCTCGGTGGCCGGCAGGATGAACCCTTGCCGGCTGGACCAGGACAGGGTGACGTTGTCGCCGACGCGGGCCCGGCCCGAGCCGTCGTTGGGCTGCGTCACCGTCAGCTCCTGACCCCAGGGCATCCGCACGAGGTACTGCGTCGCGACACCGGTGAAGGAGGCGTCGGTCACCATTCCGTCCAGCCGGTTGGGCCCTCCCCCGTCGCCCAGGTGCAGCTTCTCGGGGCGCACCCCGACCCACACCTCGGTGGCCCCGTCAGGGAGGTGCTCGGCGCTGATGGACAGGGGCAGACCATGGGTGGTGACGGGGACCAGGCCGTCATCCGGCGAACCGACGATCTGCACCTTGAGCAGGTTGGACTGACCCAGGAAGTTCGCCACGAAGGCCGAGGTCGGGTGCTCGTAGAGCGTGGCGCAGTCGCCGAGCTGCTCGACCTTGCCCCCGTTCATGACCGCGATGGAGTCGGCCATCGTCATGGCCTCCTCCTGGTCGTGGGTGACGTGGACGAAGGTGAGCCCCACCTCGGACTGGATCCGCTTGAGCTCGATCTGCATCTGGCGACGCAGCTTGAGGTCGAGGGCGCCGAGGGGCTCGTCGAGCAGCAGCACGTCGGGCCGGTTGACCAGGGCGCGAGCGAGGGCCACGCGCTGCTGCATCCCCCCCGAGAGCTGCGCCGGCTTCTTGGTGGCGATGTGGTCGAGCTGCACCAGCTCCAACGCCTCGCGGGCCTTGACCTTCCAGTCCTTGTCACCGCGCCGACGCAGCCCGAAGGCGACGTTGTCGAGCACGTCGAGGTGGGGGAAGAGGGCATAAGACTGGAAGACGGTGTTGACGTTGCGCTGGTGGGGCTTGAGGGTCGTGATGTCACGGTCCCCGATGAGGATCGAGCCCCTCGTGGGAGCGTCTAGGCCGGCGACCATCCGCAGTGTCGTCGTCTTGCCGCACCCCGACGGCCCGAGCAGGGCGAAGAACGACCCGCGTGGGATGTCGAGGTCGATGTCGTCGACCGCCGTGAAGGTCTCGAACGTCTTGGTGACCCCGCAGATCCGCAGGTCCCCGGCCCCTCCCGTGGTCACCATCAGCCCGTGATCAGGGTCTGGAAGGCCTTGTTGTAGCGCGTTTCCTCCTCGGCACTGAGGCCCCGGAAGACGTGCGCTCGCCCGAGGGTCGCCTCATCGGGGAAGATGAGCTGGTTCTTGGCGATGGTGGGATCGCTCTTGGCGAGGATCGGGCCGACGTCCTTGACCACCGAGATGTAGTTCACGTACTCGACGACCTTGGCCATCACCGCCGGCTGGAAGTAGTAGTTGATCAGCGTCTCGGCGTTCTTCCTGTGCTGGGCCATCCCGGGGATAACGAAGTTGTCGGACCACAGGGTGCAGCCGGTGGCCGGGAGCACGTAGCCCAGCGTCGGGTTGTCGGCCTGCAGCTGCACGACGTCGCCGGTCCACGCGATGCACGCCGCGGTGTCGCCGGAGGCGAGCGGCTTGGTGTACTCGTTGCCGGTGAACCCCTTGATCTGACCGGAGTCCTTCGCCTTCTGGATCTCGGCGATCGCGGCGTCGAAGTCGGCGTCGGTGAAGCTCTCGATCTTCTTGCCCATCGCCATCAGCACCAGGCCGACGGTGTCGCGCATCTCGGTCAGCAGGGTCACCTTGCCCTTGAGCGTGGGGTCGGTGAGGAGCTGGTCGACGCTCTCGACCTTCCTGCCACTCGTGGCCTTCGGGTTGTAGGCGATCCCGGCGAAACCACTCTGCCACGGCAGCGAGTAGAGGCGCCCGGGGTCGAACTCCACGTCGGTGAGCGAGGCGATGACGTTGGCGTGGTTGGGGATGTTGGCGAGGTCGAGCTTCTGGACGTAGCCGAGCCGGATGAGCCGGGCCACCATCCAGTCGGTGCTGCACCAGACATCGCGACCGGTGTCGTTCCCCGCCGCGAGCAGGGGGCGGACCTTGGCATAGAACTCGTCGTTGTCGTTGTAGTCCTCGGTGTAGTTGACCTTGATGCCGGTCTGCTTCGTGAACGCGTCCAGCGTGGGTCGGGACTTCGTCTTGTCGTTGACGTCGATGTAGACGGGCCAGTTCGACCAGTTGACCAGCTTCTGGGTGGCGGACAGGTCGGTGGCGGCCTTCGCCGCCGGGGCGGCTTGGGCACCCCCACTGGCGTTGCTGGCCGGGCTGCGGCCGGCGCTGCCACAGGCGGCCAGGGCCAGGGCGCTTCCCCCCAGGACCCCCGTCATCAGGGTCCGGCGGGTGAAGGCGCCCCGGGCCAGGGCCGCCTGGAACGGAAGGTTGTCGAGATCGCGCACGGGAGAGACCTTTCGAAGGAGCGTGAGTCACCGCGTCGTTGCGGAGAGTAGAGGGGTGATCAGTCGGACCGAGCCGGTCTCGACCGGGGGTCAGCTGTCGAGGTTGGCCATCACGTGCTTGATGCGGGTGTAGTCCTCGAAGCCGTACATCGACAGGTCCTTGCCGTAGCCCGAGTGCTTGAACCCCCCGTGCGGCATCTCGGCCACGACCGGGATGTGCGTGTTGATCCACACGCAGCCGAAGTCGAGAGCCTTGCTCACCCGCATGGCGCGCCCGAAGTCCCTGGTCCACACCGAGCTGGCCAGGCCGTACTGCACGCTGTTGGCCCAGCCGATCGCCTCCGCCTCGTCGGTGAACCGCTGCACGGTGATGACCGGGCCGAAGATCTCGTCGGTCACGATCTCGTCGCCCTGTCGCAGCCCGGAGACGACCGTGGGCTGCATGAAGAAGCCGTCTCCCATCGCGACCTCCCGAGCCCCGCCGACGCCGATCGCCGCGTGGTCGGGAAGGCGGTCGATGAAGCCCTGCACCCTCGAGAGCTGGGCCGCGCTGTTGACCGGCCCCAGGGCGGCGTCCGCGTCGGCGGGCATCCCGAGCCGGACATGGTTGCGGGCGTAGTCCGCCAACCCGGCCGCGAACTCGTCGTGGATGCCGGCCGACACGAGCACCCGGGTGGCCGCGGTGCAGTCCTGCCCGGCGTTGAAGTAGCCGGCGGCGGCGATGCCGGCGATGGCGGCCTCGATGTCGGTGTCGTCGAAGACGACCACCGGCGCCTTGCCACCGAGCTCGAGGTGGACGCGCTTGAGGTCGTGGCTGGCCGACTCCGCCACCTGCATGCCGGCCCGCACCGAGCCGGTGATCGCCACCAGCGCCGGCGTCTTGTGCTCGACCACCGCACGCCCGGTGTCACGGTCGCCCAGGACGACGTTGAAGGTGCCCGCGGGCAGGAACTCCGAGGCGATCTCGGCGAGCAGCAGCGTCGTCTCGGGGGTGGTGTCGGAGGGCTTGAGCACGATGGTGTTGCCGGCCGCCAGTGCCGGAGCGATCTTCCACACCGCCATCATCATCGGGTAGTTCCAGGGGGTGACCTGCCCGACGACGCCGATCGGCTCGCGCCGGATCCACGAGGTGTGGCCCTTCATGTACTCCCCCGCGGCGCGCCCCTCGAGCACGCGGGCGGCGCCGGCGAAGAACCGCAGCTGGTCGACCATCGGCGGCACCTCCTCGCTGGCGGTGAGGGCGTTGGGCTTGCCGGTGTTCTGAGCCTCGAGGTAGACGAACTCGTCGGCCCGCGCCTCGACGGCGTCGGCGAACTTCAGCAGCGCCTGCTGGCGCTCGCTCGGCGTGGTCTGGCCCCAGGTGGGGAAGGCGGTGCTGGCGGAGGCATACGCCCGGTCCACGTCGTAGGCGCCGTCGACCGGGGCGGTGGCCACGACCTTCCCGGTGGACGGGTCCACCACGTCGCTGCGACCCTCGGTCAGCGAGTCGACGTAGTCGCCACCGACGAAGCTGCGCAGGACTCGAGGAGAGGCGGGAGCGGCGGTGTCGGTCATGGAACGCGACCATACCCCCGCCAGGTCGGAATGAGGTGGGATCCGAATGTAAAGATTCGATTTCCCACGGTTCGACTCGAAAAACCCTCGACTTGCGACGGAATTCGTTCTATCGTCACGGTATGAGCACGCCGTCGAAGGAGCAGCGGGAGCCCGGGCGTCCGGTGCTCGACGAGATCGCGAAGAAGATCATCGAGCTGCTCCAGCAAGACGGACGACGAGCCTACGTCACGATCGCCCGTGAGGTCGGCCTCTCCGAGGCTGCCGTCCGGCAGCGGGTGCAGCGGCTCATCGACTCGGGCGTCATCCAGATCGTCGCGGTCACCGACCCCCTGCAGCTCGGCTTCGACCGCCAGGCGTTGATCGGCCTGCGCACGACCGGCGACATCGAGCCGGTGGCCGCCGCGGTCAGCGCCATGCGCGACGTGACCTACGTCGTGACCACCGCCGGCAACTTCGACCTGATCGTGGAGGTCGTCTGCGAGGACGACGAGCACCTGCTCGAGCTGGTCTCGAGGCGTCTGCGCAGCCTGCCGGGCGTGCTGTCGACCGAGACGTTCGTCTACCTGAAACTCAACAAG
>JALYVC010000352.1 GCA_030853445.1 Actinomycetota bacterium
CCCACCCCCTCGCGCTGCAGCTGCGTAACCTGCAGTCCCTGGTCGAGATCGGGGTCGACAAGAACACCACCGTCGTGTTCCCGGCGCCCCTGATGTCGACCATCGCCGAGCTCGGCGCCTTCCTCGCGCGGGAGTCCGCCGCGGCCACCGAGGTCGTCCCCACACCCCCGTTCACCCCGGTCAGGCTCGACGGCGCCACTCCCCCAACCCCGGTGAACGTCGTGTGACCCTCATGCCCTCCTCACTCAGGTCGGGTCGACTCCACGACGTCAAGGCCGAACACCGTCGCTCCCCCGCGTCTCTCCTGTCACACTCCTGCACTCACGTTGAAGACAGCAGACTGCCATGGGCATCCTGGATGCGTTGCGGTGACAGGGCGGGCGTGCGGGGCGACTGTGCTGTGACGAGGACCTTCCTGTTGCGGTGCAGTGGCTTGCGGTTCGCGTCGTCACCTCCCACGGCAAGCTCGCCGCCAACTCGTGGACCAGTCCGGCACCAACAACCTCTAGGAGACGATTTTCCATGACAAGCAACGACGACAACGCCGTCCTTCACATCCTGGGCGACCACGGTCACACGATCGACGGATCAGCCAACGATGTCCGCGGTCGCGAGGTCAAGGACAAGGACGGAGAGGGGATCGGCAAGGTGGCCGACCTCCTCGTCGACGACCTCGAGGACAAGGTTCGCTTCTTCCTGGTCGAACACGGCGGATTCCTCGGCTTCGGCGAGAAGACGAGCCTCATACCGGTCGACGCCGTCACCAAGATCACCGAGGACGCAGTCTTCATCGACCAGTCCCGCGAGCGGGTCGCGGCGGCACCGGGCTACAACCCGGACCTCGTCAACGATCGGCCCCATCACGCGAGCGTCTACAGCCACTACGGGTACACCCCGTCCTGGGTCGGGGGCTACCTGTATCCCACGGGTCTGTGGGGGATCGAACCTGGACCGCGGCCGCAGGCGGGCGACTGAGGCCATTCTCTCCACCGAACCCGCACCTCTGAGCTGCCGCGAAAGCCTGGACGCCTACTGACGGGCGCCGAACTACCCTGCGGTGGATCAGACCTACCTCAATGACAACCCGGCCTGGGTGGCCGATACCCTCGACGATCAGACTTCGACCTGGGCCAGGCCGAGCACCTGGATGCGCCAGTCCTCATAGCTGCCGGCGGCGTCGACCGAGTCCGGGTTGGGGAGCTCGGCGAGGGGGTCCTTCGCACCACTCACGGCATAGTGGACGATCTCCTCGTCGCTGCGGTCACCGGTGATCACCCGGACCCGGACCCGCTCGGGCGACAGGTCGGCGCGGATGGCGTGGGCGAGGACGCGCAGCATCATGAGCCGGGCCGCCTGGTTGTCCGGCACGCTCGTCTCGGCGGAGAAGTTCCCACCCACGAGCAGCACCGTCGCGTCACCGGCCAGCAGCGGGAGGATGCGTTCGGCCAGGGCAAAGCGCTCGAGCAGCCCGTCGCTGAGGAACGAGTGCACCCGTCGTACGACGGTCTCGCCTCGGGCCGGCACGGCGGTGCCGAGCTGCACGAAACGATCGATGGCGCCGACGCCGGGCCCGATCTGGTCAAGACCGACAGGTTCGTCACCAGCGCGCTCGAAGGCTTCCGCCAAGGCAGCAACCCGGTCTGGTGAGCCGGTGATCAGGGTGCGTTTCGGTGCCATCAGCGTCCTCGTCTTTCCTTCGTACCGACGTCCTTGCCGGTCCGGACTGCCAGCAGACCGCAGCTGCCCGGATGCGGGCAGGGCCGTTGGTCCTGCCTGATAAACACAAAGCATACTATGTGCCGGCCAATGAATGCGTGCAATACTCGGAGGCTCAGCATGCTTGGCGTTCTCCCCATTTTCCGCGTCAGCTGGAAATCCATTTCCTCCAGATCTCGTGAAAACTATCCGGGGCTTTCGTTCGGTTGCACCCCCGATTGTTGCGAGGCCACGGATGACGAAGATCGACGCACCAAGCGTACCGATGTCACTCACGACGGCAGGTCTGAGCAGCCGTCTTGGCCAGCGGCTGGGCCGAAGCCACTGGCACGTGGTCGAACAGGCCGACGCGAACGCGTTCGGCGCCACCACCCGTGACGAGCAGTGGATCCACACCGATCCCGAGCGAGCCGCGAGCGGTCCGTTCGGTCGCACGATCGCCCACGGCTACCTGACCCTGTCGTTGGCGACTGCCCTGATCGACGAGGTCTTCGAGGTCACCGACGCCGTCATGGTCGTGAACTACGGCATCGACCGGGTGCGCTTCCCCGCCCCGCTACCGGTGGGCGCCAAGGTCCGAGCCGAGGTGAGCCTGGTCTGCCTGCGCGACTTTCCCGGGGGGACCCAGGCGACTCTCCACCTCGAGTACCAGGTCGCCGACCAGGACAAACCCTGCTGCGTGGCCGATGTCCTGCTGCGCTACTACATCGGACCGGAGCTGACCTCGTCATGACCACCGCCAACCCTCCGGTGCACGCTCGGTCGTCCGTGAGGTCAGGTGGCCACAGGCTCGACGACCCGGACCCTGCGGAGTTCGGGAAGGCTCTGGCCTCGGCACTCATGAGGTCGATGGCCCATCCGGTCGACCTCTCGACGGCCTCGTTGGCCTTCGCGGTCAGCCTGGCCAAGCTGGGGCCGGCCTCGGTGGTCCGGATGCTCACCGCCAACGGCACCTCGGCGGTCGCAGACAAGGCAGCCGACCCCCGCTTCACCGACCCTGCCTGGCAAGGGAACCCGGCGTTCTTCGCCCTCCGGGAGGCCTATCTCGCTGCTTGCAGGCTGGGCGACGACGTGCTGGCGGCGGGATCCCGGGACCAGGTCCGTGACGCCAAAGCGAGGCTCGCGCTCCACTTCATGGCCGACGCGCTTGCTCCCACGAACTTCCTGCTCACCAACCCTGCGGCCCAACGTCGTGCATTCCAGACCGGCGGTCGCAGCCTGGTCGACGGCGCGTCGAACTTCCTGAACGACCTCGTGTCGAACGGCGGCAAACCGCAACAGGTCGACAACAGCGGCTTCGAGGTGGGCCGCAACCTGGCCGCGACGCCGGGGAAGGTCGTCTTCCGCAACGACCTGATGGAGCTCATCCAGTACTCCCCCCAGACCAAGCAGGTGCACGCCGTGCCGCTACTGGCGGTCCCCCCGTGGATCAACAAGTACTACGTGATGGACCTCGCCCCCGGACGCAGCTTCCTGGAGTGGGCCGTGCAGCACGAGCGGACCGTCTTCGTGATCAGCTACCGCAACGCCGACGCCTCCATGCGGGACGTGACGATGGACGACTACCTCGAGCGCGGTCCCTGTGCAGCCCTCGACGTCGTCACCGAGATCACCGGTTCGTCCCGCGTCGACCTCGTCGGGCTGTGCATCGGGGGGGCGATGACGGCGATGACGGCGGCGTACCTGGCGGTCGAGGACCCCGCACGGGTCGGCGCCATCACCCTGCTCAACACCCTGCTCGACTATCGCGACCCCGGGGCCCTGGGGGTATTCACGGACGAACGCTCGGTGGCTCGGCTCGAGAAGCAGATGGCGCGCACGGGGATCCTCGAGGGCGACAAGATGGCCGGTACGTTCGACGTTCTGCGCCCCAACGAACTGATCTTCAACTACGTGGTGGCCAACTGGCTCATGGGCGAAACCCCTGCGGCGTTCGACATCCTGTCGTGGAACGCGGACAGCACGCGGATGCCCGCCACGATGCATGGGTTCTACCTCCGCTCGCTCTACGTCAAGAACCTGCTGGCCAAAGGCGAGCTCGTGCTCGGCGGGCGTCGACTGGACCTGGGCGAGGTGTCGAGCGACGCGTACGTGGTCGGGGCGATCAACGACCACATCGTGACGTGGGCGGCTTCGTACCAGGCCACCAACCTGCTGAGCGGGAGCGGAAGCGTCCGCTACGTCCTGAGCAGCGGTGGCCACATCGCCGGGATCGTCAACCCGCCCAGGCCCAAGTCCTGGTACGAGGTCGCCGACCAGCACTACGTGGACCCCCAGGAGTGGCGATCCACGGTGGAGCGCCACAGCGGGTCGTGGTGGGAGGACTGGACCTTGTGGGCGTCGCTTCGGGCGGGGCCGCTCGTGGTGCCCCCGCCGACGGGTTCCGCCGAGCACCCGCCGCTGGGTGACGCACCGGGCGAGCACGTCCTGTCCTGACCACCCCCTTGCGGCACGCCAGGAACGAGAGCCGCTCCCCTTCACCATCGCACCCGGAGGTTCAGTCATGCCCAGTCGTTCATTTACCGCCCTGACGCCGCTCGCCTTCCTCGAGCGTGCCAGCGACGTCTTCGCCGACAAGACGGCGATCGCCTACGGTGAGCACCGGATGAGCTACGCCGAGTTCGGCGACGAGGCGACCCGGCTGGCCCGCGCGCTGCACGCGTCCGGGGTCAAGCGTGGCGACCGGGTGGCCTACATGCTCCCGAACATCCCCGAGATGCTGGTGGCCAACTTCGGCGTGCCCTTGGCAGGTGCGGTGCTCGTGGCCATCAACACCAGGCTGTCCGCCGACGAGGTCCAGTACGTCTGCGACGCGTCTGGAGCGACTGTCCTCGTGGCCGACACCGAGTACCTGCCGGCGCTCGCACCGGTGCTGGGCAGGATGACCACCGTGCGGGAGGTCATTGCGGTGAACGACCCGCTCGGGCCGGTTGCCCACGTGGCTGCTGACCCTTCGCACACGACCTACGACGACTTCATGAAGCGCGGTTCCGGCGGGCCGCTGCCGTGGACGGTCGAGGACGAGTCGAGCCTCATCTCCATCAACTACAGCTCCGGTACGACGGGTCAGCCGAAGGGCGCGATGTACACCCATCGGGGCGCGTACCTCAATGCGCTGGGCGAGGTCATCCACCAGCGACTCGACCCGGAGAGCGTCTACCTGTGGACCCTGCCGATGTTCCACTGCAACGGGTGGTGCACCCCCTGGGCCGTCACCGGGATCGGCGCCACGCATGTCTGCCTACGGGCGGTGCGGGCCGAGGTGATCTGGCGGTTGCTCGACGAGGAGGGCGTGACCCATCTCGATGGCGCACCCACCGTCCTGACGACGATCGCCGAGGCCCCACAGGCCCATCGGCTGGACCGCGAGCTCGTCGCGACGGTCGCTGGCGCGGCGCCCAGCCCCACCGTGATCGCCAAGATGCGAGAGCTCGGAGCGCGCATCGTGCACGTCTACGGCATGACCGAGCTCTACGGCCCCTACACGCTGAACGAGTGGCAGGCCGGCTGGTCGGCGCTGCCTCCGGCGGACCAGGCGCGCAGGCAGGCGCGGCAGGGTGTCGCGATGATCCAGGCCGAGCCGGTGCGCGTGGTGGACGAGCAGATGAACGACGTGCCACGCGACGGGCGGACGATGGGCGAGATCGTGATGCGCGGCAACAACGTGATGGCGGGCTACTTCAACGATCCCGAGGCGACCGAGCTCGCGTTCCGAGGCGGCTGGCTGCATTCCGGGGACCTCGGCGTCCAACACTCCGACGGCTACGTCGAGCTGCGGGACCGAGCCAAGGACATCATCATCTCGGGCGGCGAGAACATCTCCACGGTCGAGATCGAGCACGCCATCGAGTCGCACCATGCGGTGCTCGAGGCCGCGGTGATCGGCATCCCGGATGACAAGTGGGGTGAACGGCCCAAGGCCTTCGTCCTGCGCAGAACCGGATTCGAGGTCAGCGAGGAAGAGCTCGTCACCTACCTGCAGCTGCACATCGCGCGGTACAAGGTGCCGCGTGCGGTCGAGTTCGTCGACCAGCTGCCCCGAACGTCCACCGGCAAGATCCAGAAGTTCACACTCCGCGAGAAGGAATGGGCCGGCCACAGCAGCCGGATCCAGGGATGAGGGACGACATGACCGCCACCATCGAACCAACGATCCACCCAGGGACGCCGGCGTATCCGGACGGGCCACCGGACGCCAGGACCGCGGCATTGGTGCTGCCTCCGGCGGACGCCGTGGTGCCCATCGCCGACCCGGCACCGTTGGGGCTGGCGGCTTTTGCCGGCACCACGTTCGTGCTCAGCCTGTTCAACGCCGGGCTGGGCGACGCTAGGCTGGTCGCTGTGGTGCTGCCTCTCGCCCTGCTCTACGGCGGTTTGGCTCAGCTCCTGGCCGGCATGTGGGAGTTCCGCAACGACAACACGTTCGGGGCAGTGGCCTTCACCTCGTACGGCGCGTTCTGGATCTCGTACTTCGTCTACGCGCGCTTCGTCGCGGGGACGCTCCCCCCGGCCGACGCGCACACGGCAACAGGCATCTTCCTGCTGATGTGGACGATCTTCACGGTCTACATGACCCTGGCAGCGCTGAAGACCAACGCTGCGTTGATCGCGGTCTTCGGCACGGTCCTGGTCACCTTCGCGCTGCTGACCATCGGTGAGCTCAGCGAGAGCACCTCCGTGCTGCACGCGGGAGGCTATGTCGGTCTGGTGTCCGCGGCCTGTGCCTGGTATGCCTCCGCCGCTGGGGTCGTCAACCCCACGTGGGGCCGTACGGTGCTTCCTGTGTTCCCGGTACGCAAAGGCTGAGGAGCCTCGAGCACGAGGGCTAGGCTGGGGAGATGCCCGATCCGCTCTCTCCCCAGCTCATGCTCGGACGGATCATCCGTGCACAACGCGAGCTTGCTGAGCTACCGATGCGTCAGCTGGCGGCGGCCGTCGGCATCTCGAACCCGTATCTCTCGCAGATCGAACGCGGCCTGCGGGCGCCTTCGGAGGCTGTCCTGAACGCCATCGCCGAGTCCCTGGAGACCTCCGTCGACCGGTTGTACGACGACGCGGGGTTCGTCGAGCCAGAGCCCCGCGACGATGACGAGGGCGACGGTGGTCTCCACGCCCACATCGAGGCAGCCACCGAGCTCACCACGGCGCAACGCAAGGCGCTGGTCGAGATCTACCGAGGGTTCCTGGACGCCAACGCCGTCCGGCGCGCGCGCGGCGCACGCCAGGAGCGGTGACGACGGCACGTTCCTCCGGGCTTCGCGGGAACGCCTCAGAGCGAACGGGCAGCGATCTCGCCGAACAGCGGTGACCAGTGGTCGCGCAGCGCCTCACGCCCCATGAAGAGACCGAGGTGTCCCCCGGTGGTCTGGCGCCGGGTCACGGACTCAGGGTCCGAGCCGACGTAGTCCGCGAGCGCGAACACCTGTGGTGGGGGGGTGATGTGGTCGGTCTCGCCAGCCAACAGGTAGAGCGGGCAGGTGATACGCCCCAGGTCGACCGTGCGGCCGCCGACGCTCAGGGTGCCCGCGATCAGCTCGTTGTTCTGGAACAGGTGCTCGACGATCCACAGGTAGAAGGCGCCGGGGATCGGCTGGGTGTGCTGGAACCAGTTCTCGAAGGTCCGGTAGCGCTCGACGTGGGCGGGCTCGTGGATGTGGGCGAGGAGCTGGAGCTGCCGGTCGAGCTCGTTGTCGGGCTGCATGGTGATGAACCCAGCGAGCAGGACCCCGCCCGGGAGCACCCCGCCGTTGGAGCGCACGAGGTGGCGGTAGAACGCCAGGTCACGTTTCGGGGAGAGCACCCTCATCCAGTCGTGGATGAGGGGCTCGCCCGCGTGGAAGTCGACCGGAGCTCCGGCGATCGTCAGCGTGTTGACGGTCTCGGGGTAGAGCGCCGTGTAGATGACGGCCAGCCATCCGCCCTGACAGTCGCCGACGAGGTTGACGCGACCGCCGAGGCGGTCGACGGTCTCGACCATGACGGCGAGGTAGTCCTCGATGCCGGCGTTCTTCGTCGCGTCGGTAGCGCCCACCCAGTCCAGGGAGAACACGCGGGTCAACCCGGAGGCCTTGGCCGTCATGACCTGGCTCTGCTGCGGGTCGTAGTCGACGATGCACGAGTCGTGGCCGGCCTGGGGCGGCAGGAACAGCGTCGGGACGGTCTCCACCGGGTGAGTGCTGGAGAAGTCCCGCAACCGGGCGATCGGCCACTCGGCGGCAATGGTGTGCTCCGACGCCCATCGGGGCGGCGTCCGCTGCGACATCGTCGTCAACCACCCCAGGACGTCCCCAGCCATGTCAGGGGCGCTGGCTCGTCGTCCGAGGGCACCGGTGACGTAGTCCGTGACGCCGCGCAGGGCGGCCCCGTACAGACCGAAGGCGCTGTCGACCGCTGCGTGGGTGATACCGGGCGGCGGGGCGGTGGCTCTCATCGCGCGGTCCACCCGTTGTCCATGGAGACCGGAACGCCGGTGTAGGACCGGCTGGCCGGTCCGAGCAGGAATGCGTTGATCGACATCTCTGGCCCTTCGATTCGTCACGCGCTGGCCGCCCACGGGCTGGGCGGCATCGGGGACACCCGAACGCCCGGCCCTCGACTGGGGGCAGAGAGCGCAGGCGTCGACCGCTGAGCAGTTACTTCAGGAGATCGCGGACAGCCGTGGTGTAGGAGCTCGTCAGGTCAGTGATGGCCTTGGTGTGGGCCGTGGCCAGAGCCGACATCCCCGGGAGGTGACTGTCCGATGCGGACTTCTTCTCGAACTCCACGAAGCTCGTCACGGCCTTCTCGTAGGCGTCGAGCGCGAGGAGACCGGCGTTCTTGGACGCCTCCATCCACTTGTCGTTGAGGTTCTTCATGCTCTCGGTGGTGCCCTCGAACGACGGGAGGCCGAAGGTCGAGGAGGGACTGGCGGTCTGGGACTTGGTGGTCATGCTGTGCTCCGTCTCGTGTGTTGAGAACGCCCGGTTGTTGGCGTGTGCCCATATTAGCACGTGTCTTGCTAATCGTGCTAACGACACACGCTCGCACCTTGGGGCATTCCCCGCTCTCAACGGGTTCCGAGTCAGCCGCGGGAGGCTCCGGCGGCTGAGACGAAGTGCGGCGTTGGCGGGCCGCCTGGATCTGCCTGACGGGCGGCCGCGGGCGGGTGGCCGCGGTGGTGAGCGGGCAGATCAGCCAGTACTCGGGGGGCCGTGTGGGTGTCGCGCAGGTAGGTCGCGGCCTTGACCAGGTCAGTGACGTTCGAGCTCAAGCTGGTGTTGGCGAAGATCCGTGACGCGAGCATGACGATGCAGGCACTGCGGGTCGCCGCCTGCCCCGACGAGGCCCACCAGCACCCGTCCGTCACCGGAATGCAGCTGCGCCGCACCACGGTCTCTTCAGCCCGACACCCGCCTGCGGTCCCAGGCGCCGGTTGGTCTTGGCGGGGTGGTCATCGGCGAGTCTGGGCCAGCACCGTGGCGGTCATCACCTGGTAGAAGCGGTCGGGTTCCTGGAACAGGGCGCGGTGGCCGGAGTTCTCGAAGGTGATCAGCTGCTTGCGGGGGGCCTGGAGCTGCTGGAACCACTCGGTGGCCGGCTCGGCCCTGCCCGGGGTCTCGTGGCCGCCCTGGACGAGGTAGACCGGGATCTGCAGGGCGGTCACCTGGGTGCGGAAGTCGATGTCCTGAAGCTGCGGGTAGAGGAAGGAGAAGGCGTTCAGCACGCCGCTCACGAGGTGCAGCTGCTCGATCAGGCTGTACTCGGGGTGGAAGAGGTTCTCGGAGAACCCGGCTTGGCCCTCGGCGAGCGTGGTGTCGTCGTACGGGTAGACCTTCTGCTCGTTGGTCAGCACCGGTTCGTAGTTCAGCGCGTCGGCATAGGGCGGTGGGCCGTTGCGGGTCAGCTGCTCGACCAGCGCCGTGTTGGTGGTGCGGGTGGCCCAGGCCAGGGTGTCCTGGTAGTAGACCCGGTCGGTCGCGGCAGGGTCGACCATCTGACCCGAGCCGACGAACGCGGCGTACTTCTCGGGGTGCTGCTGCGCGGCGAGCACTCCCAGCATCGAGCCCCAGGAGTTGCCGACCAGGTAGATCTTGTCCTGGTGGAACCGCTCCCGCAGGTAGTCGGTGACGGCGACCGCGTCACTGACCGCCCCGGCCACCGTGAGGGTGGAGATCGGGTCGAGGGACTCGTCGGACTTCCCGGCGCCGCGCTGGTCGTAGGAGACCAGAGTGAACGCCTGCTCGAGGTTCTGGCTGTTGCGGCGCAGGCCGCCGAGGTCGCTGCCGCCAGGGCCGCCGGCCAGGTACAGCAGGACCGGGTTCGTCACGCTGTCGCCCCGGATCATCATGGACAACGGGAGTCCGTTGACCTCGAGGCGGCGCAGTTCGGCGACGCTCCCGGCCAGTGGGCGGCCGTCCGGGCCGAGGATCGGCGCGGTCGTGGCCGGTCGGGCGAGCCCGGCGGTGAGGACAACGAGACCGACGGCCAGCAGGGCGGTCGTGCTGCGCCGCCCCCACCGCAGGGTCGACCTGAGCCAGCCGCGACGGTGCCGGACACCGGACAGGTGTCGTGCCGACCCGGCGCCCACGGCGGCGCCGAGCAGCATCGGCAGCAGTGCCAGAACGCCGTGCAGGACGCGGCCGGAGGCGAACGCGATGATGCCGTAGACACTGCCGAGGTGAATCCCGTCCACCAGGGGGCCGGTGGTCGTCATCCGGGCGAGCTCGAACACCGCCACGAACGTCGCGGGGGCGACCAGCATCGCCCAGCGAGACCTGGTCGCCAGGCCGGCGGCAGCGCCCACGAGCAAGCTGACGCCGATCGCCGCCAACGCCTGCCCCGTGGTGACCGGTCCACGCGGCGTCAACCAGCCGGCGACCAGCGCATACAGTCCGACCACAACCACAGCGCTCACCCAGCCGTTTCGGCGGCGGCACCAGACCAGGCTCACGGCTGATCGGATCCACTCTGACCGGGTGGGCGGGACTGCGCTGCCCCTCCCCTTGTTACCCGTCACCGTGCTGTCCATCAGCTTGCTGCTCATCTGACATCCTCAGTTCGCGATGCAACCTCGGTGCGAGTCGCTGCATCCACCGACAGAACACGCCGAACCCAGCGGCGAGCAGGGTCGACGAGATGGTCCCGGTGGACTACTCGCAGGTCATGACCATGACGCCAGGCACAAAGACGGCCAGCTGGCTGAACTGGAAGCCGGCACCGAGGAGCTGGCACACCGGATCGAGCCGCATCACCTCGTGATCCTGGTCGCCGATGGTGCTCCATCTCGCTCAGACCGACGAGGGCGATCACGGCGTCGATCCGCACGCGGGGCAGCGCCAGGGACAGCAGGTGGTTGTAGGTCGTCCAGCCAGAGTGCACGCGCCGGCCTCGAGCAACGCCCCGACCACCCGCAACGGCCGCGGCAGGTGGGCGTAGGGCAACCCGTTGATGGTGGCGTGACCGCTGGTCGGATGGTCCAACCCGACGATCATCCGCATCGTGGTCGACCTTCCCGCACCGTTCGGGCCGAGGAACCCGGTCACCGACCCGGGTGCGACCGAGAACGACAGGCCATCGGCGGCCAGCTTCTTCCCGTGGCGCTTGCTGAGGGCACGAACCTCGATCATCGGGTCTGCCCCGGCGCTTGAGTCCCGATCTCGGACGCCGAATCACCGATCGCGTATGTGGACCCGGTCTGGTACACAGCTCGCTCGAACATGAGGGACCTTTCTGTGGTCTGTGCTCCGTCCACCCTAGGAAGCACCCGACCCACCCACCGGGGCCCTTGGTCCCCACCACCCAGCGCGTGGGCAGGCCCAGGAGCCACACCGCAGGAGTCAAGACCGCTGGGTGGTGGACGTGGATCGTGATCCCGTCGTGACCTCGTCTCAGCACTGGAGGGGGCTCGCCACAGGTGCGATGACGGCGCGTGTCACCCGGACCCACGCAGGACCACGCAGGACCCACGCAGGCCGCTCATGGCGGGGGCGTCGCAGCAGCAAGGGATTTGATGGTCAGCCCAGGCTCGACGACCCCATCACGATCGAGACGGCGAAGACCGGATCCGGGAACCGTGGGCGGGGTAGTCGTTGTCCTGGGCGGAACGCAGCCCACCCAGTACGTCCTCCAGAGGCGGGCGCCCGAAGGGCATGGTGGCGACCCCGCTCCCGCCCTGCTCCTTTAGCGCTCCGCATTCTCGACAGACGATGCTCGCCGGGAGCCACATCGGTATCGTTGGTACACCTACCTCCTCCTCTACACCGCGTGAGGCAGGACGTTCACCGGATAGCCCCTACCTATCCCTCCGACCACCGTCCCTCCACCGACCGACGCGAGGAATCGCCGTGACCGACACGACCCGGGGCACCGTCCTCATCACCGGGACCTCCTCCGGCATCGGGCTGGCCACCGCCGTCGCCACCGCAGCCGCCGGGTGGACCACCGTGGCCACGCTGCGGGACCCAGGTGCCGCCACGGCCCTGCGCGCAGCGGCGAAGGCGGCCGGGGTCAGCCTCGACGTCCGCGCCCTCGACGTCACCGACGAGGGGTCCATCGCTCGCTGCGTCCAGGAGGTGGTCCAGGCTCACGGCGGGCTCGACGCGGTGGTCAACAACGCCGGGGCCGCACACGTGGGCACCGTCGAGACCGACGACCTCACCCAGTTCCGGGCGTGCCTGGAAGTCAACTTCTTCGGCGTCGTCCAGCTCACCCGCGCGGTCATGCCCCACCTGCGCGCAACCCACGGGCGCCTGGTCACCGTCAGCAGCGTCGGCGGTGTGGTCGGGCAGCCGTTCAACGAGGCCTACTGCGCCGCGAAGTTCGCCGTCGAGGGATTCATGGAGGCCCTGGCCCCCGTCGCCGCCAGCACCGGAGTCCGGGTCAGCGTCGTCGAGCCCGGAGCCGTGGCCAGCGAGTTCATCAGCAACGCCGGCCTCGACCCGCAGGCCATGCTCTCCGACGCCGGGGCCTACGCCCCGGCCCTGGGTGCCTACCTCACCCGCGTCACCACCCAGTTCGCCGGCAGCGCTCAACCCGCCACCGAGGTCGCTGCCACGATCACCGCACTCCTGCAGGCCGCCGACCCCGCATTCCGGATGCAGACCTCGCAGTGGGCCACAGACTTCGTCGCCAACAAGCTCAACGACCTCGACGGGTCGGCGGTGCAGTCGGTCACCACCGCCTGGGTAACCACGACCTGAGGTCCGCGCCCGACGTCAGGACCCGCTCGAGCCCGGCACGGGAGCACCGTCGGCCGACCTGGCGCCTCCTCGCACTAGCCGCCGTCGGGCAGTGCGCGCGAACCAAGGTAGTCCCGCACCCAGAACGCGATGAAGAGGGCGACCTCCCACCACTCGAGGACCAGGATGACGTGGCCAGGCCACACGACGTACGTGATCGCGGCGACCAGCAACGCTCCGAGGGTCATCGCGGCAACGATGGCCTTGTACACGCCCCTGTTCAGGTCGGGCACCACGACGGCCCACTCCTGCGCCTGTCCCGGCCACGCCCGACTGGCCACGGCCACAGCCAGGGAGATGATGAACAGCACAGCAGCCATGAAGTGGATGGGCAAATGCCAGGAGAGGACTTTGAGCCCGTCGAGCACCACCGGCCTGTCGAAGTAGAGCTGCTTGAAGCACAGCCCGAGGAACACCGGGAGAACGACGACGCTGCCCACCATGAGCGCCTTGGGACCGTCCCCGGACGTCCACAGGACCCGGATGTCGCCCCGTCGCCACTCAGCCACGAGCACGAGCAGGCACGTCAGGATGAGACCGCCGACGGCCACCTGCAGGTACCTGACGAAGTCCTGCTGGATCTGCGTCAACGTCATGTTCGGCATCGTCTGTGACGCCACGAGCGGCGCCTCCTTGAGGATGTCCGGCAGCTCCGTGGGAATGAGGGCCACGAACGCGACGTAGAAGCCGGCTGCGTTCAGGGCAAAGTCCTCCAACGGGGACCGCCCCTGGCACGCAACGAGACAGGCCGCGATGGCGACGAGGGTGCCGACGAAGACATCACGGGCGGCACCGCTGTGGTAAGCGCTGATCGAGGTCGGGAAGCCGCCCCAGAAGGACGTGACGACGGTGACGACAAACAAGAACGCGGCAAGCAGCACCATCAGCGCGTGGACATAGCGTTCGGTGACCGCTGCGGGACTCTTGTCCATGCGCGCATCATCCTCGCCTGCGGGGAACTTGTCGAGCGCCGTGGCCGCCATCAGCCCCGACATGAGCGCGCCCCAGGACCCCGGTCATCCGGCAGGTCCTGCAGTTGCGCGGCGCCGTGGTCCTCAGCGCCGAGGACGACAACTCGTCGAAGTCGCCGGGGCGCTCGACCAAGTCGCTGCTCGAGGTTCCGCCCCCTCCGCAACGCTTTCAGGGGTTGCAGCGGTCGCAGCTCGCTGGGTCTGCGGTGCCGAGGGCAGGACGTCGTTCCTGGTGATCGCACTGGGAGCAGGTGAGGACAGCTGCTGCGGGAAGCCGTGTCGGGTCTCCGCAGAGGCCGCAGAGCAGCCCGGGCTCGTGGTGGGTTGCGCCGTAGCCGGGGACGCCGCACCGGGGACACCGGCACGCTAGGCGGGCGGCCAGCTTGTCGGCCACGCGGCCGATCACCTCGCGGCGGGCGGGGCAGCGGTCTGCGCGCAGGTCGGTCTCAACCCGCGCGCGGTTGTCAGCCGACGATGCTGCGGCACGGCGGATGGCGTGGTCCAGGCCGTCGAAGGTGGTGATGCCTTTGGTGATGTGTCGGAGCGAGCCGTCCGCCGGTCGGCAGATGAGCGCCTGATCGGGGAAGCCGACGGTGACACACAGTTTTGAGGTGTCCTCCCCTGGAGCCACCCTCCGGCTGAGGGCGGTGGCGGCCAGGCTGATCACCTGCTCTGTGACCACGGTGCCGTGGAGGTCGTCGAGCAGGACGATGGTCTCGAGGTCAGCGGTGAGGAGCGGCACCTCAGGGTGCGGGCCGAAGCTGCCCTCTGAGGCGAGGCCGAGCCGGGTCTGCAACGCCTCGATCGCTGCTCGTGCCTTGCGTGTGGCGACCTCGAGCGGGGTGCCGAGCCGGGGGATGTCGCCAGTGAATGTCCCGAAGGTGTCGGTGTCGATGTTCGCGATGACGACCTGCAGCCCGACGCGGCGCAGGGCAGGCGCAATCTGCTCCTCCTTGCCGTGTTTGGTGGCCAGCGCCGCCACCTGCCCCTGGTAGGCGAGGGCCGGGTCAGGTGCGGGCACGACGGGGCCGTGGTTCCTGCGTGTGCTTTGCGGTTGCGCTGGTGGCGACCCAGACGCCGTCCCGGGTCCTGGTCACGACGTGCCCGGTGTGGGGCTTGACTGCGGACAGGGTGATCCATCCGCCGGCGACCAGGCGGGACACCGTGGGCTGACGGGTGAGGACGCCCTCGATCAGGGCGGGTTCGGCGCAGACGACGGCGAGGAGGCGCACCGGTTCGTGACGGGTCGCCGCCCGCCAGGGCCCGGCATGCTCAGCCGGTTCGGGGGTCGGTGCCGTCGGCGAGACGGCTTGCCAGGGCAGGCCGATGCGCAGGTCCCCACGAGCTCCGGTGAACACCGCTGACAGGGCGTGCCCGTCGCCGACGATGTTGTGCGTCGTCTTGTCACCGGCGCCGAAGCGGTGCGGGTCGACCGTCGAGGCCCAGTACTGGGCCGTGATCCACTGGGCCACCACGACCGGGGCCGCGAGCAGCTGCTCCAGGACGGTCCCTCCAGGGTCAAGGTCTGACCGGTAGGACTGGAGGAACACCCGCCCATCGAGGTGCAGCCCGGCCGTGAGCTCGCGGGGGGCCACCACGATGGCCGCGGCACCGGCCAGCCCCCACTCGGGTCGTGGCTGCGCCCAGTCGGCCGCGCGGTCCTCGACCTCGCGGCGCAGGCGGTGTACCCCACCCGACCGTGCGTGCGGCAGGAGGCCGAGACGCTCTGCGCGTACCTGCGCCCCTGCGCGGCCCAGGTCGACCTCGAGCCGCTCCAGGGTCTCCTGCAGCCGCGCCGGCACCTGCTGGCGGTCGAACACCTCGACGAGGTCGCGGGTGGTGTCGTGCAGCGCGGCCACGAACCAGGTGTCCGGGGGAACGGTCACCCCTCGCGCGCGCAGGCGAGCTCGCACCGCGGGATCGTTGAGGGCTCGGGCCATGACGCGCGCATTGACATCGCCGGCGCAGCCGCCACAGGCGCCGCAGTCGTAGGCCGCGACGTGCGGGTTGTTGCTGATTCGGCCCCCGTGGCCGACGAGGACCACGAGCTCGGCCAGCGTGGAAGTCCCGAGCGTCGCGATGAAGTCGGCCGCAGCACCGGCGAGGGGTTCGACTCCGACGTCGGCGGCGACGTCAAGGTCTCCGCAGCGTGGCGCCCCGAGGGCTCGGCGCGAGGCCTCGCGAAGGGCTCGCGCGTAGCGCGGCAGGACCGTCGCCATGGCGACGAACGGCGCGTACATCCACCCCGCCACCTCGGCCCAACCGAAGGGCAGTCCCGGCATCGCCTCGACGGCGCGCACAGCGGAGCGCAAGCTGTCCTCGGTGCCTGACAGGGTTCCGCCTGGGCCGGGGCGTTCTGAGACGGTCGGCACGGGACGCAGCAGCGCCGGCGCCCGTTCGGTACTGACCCCGGTTGCGGCGACGTAGCGCAGGGGGAGCCCGAAGAAGCCGGCGGCTCCGAGCGTCTCCCACGGCCCGATCGATTCGAGGTGTCGGCGCAACCGCTCGGATCGGACGTCGATGCAGGTCACGAGCTGAGCTGCGGGCCCGGAGGCCGGGCCCCGAACACTCTGCCCGGCCCGGGCGGCGACCACTCCCAGCAGCCGACGCCGAAACGCCCGCTCGAGCACATCAGTGCGCAACAGCGCGAGGCCCCCACCGGCCAGGGGCTCAAGGACACGCATGAGCCGCCGCACCTCGTCTGGGGCCGGCTCCGGTCCGACGAGTCCGGCGGACAGCGCCGCCGCGAGGTACCGGGCCCGTTCGTCGTGGGACGCGGCAACCATGTCTGCGGCGTCGAACGGCCGACCGAGCAGACGGGGTGCATGGGCCTCGGCCAGCGCGACCTCGATCACGAGGCGGGTGGCCACCAGCTCCTCGAGCAGACCTTCTGCCACTCCCGCCGTCGAGGAGTCGTCGAGGCCCGCCTGCCGACCGAGACCCGAGTGCCTGGCCCGCCAGACCAGGTGCGCCGGCCAGCCGGGGTCCCGGGCCAGCAGGCGTGCCAGCAGCGCGGACCGGTCCCCGGGCAGGACACCCAGATGCTCGAAGAGCACGGCGATCGCGGCGGGTGCGCCGGCGGGCAGGGCGGCGACGAGGTCGCCGATGCCGCGCACCTGCAGCATCCCGTCCAGGGAGGTCGCGGTGGCCCGAAGCTCCTGCCACGGCCCGGGGGCGCCGGGCCAGCTCGGACCCGCCAAGGATCGGGTACACACATGGTGGGCCAGGTCGCGGGCCCTGCGGTCGATCGCCGCCGAGCGCGAGTGCAGCACCTGCAGAGGCGTCCTGAGCACCCGCTCCGGTTCGACGCCCGCGCGGTGAAGGTCGCTGGTGGCCCCCGCCACGAGGTTGCGCGCGGGGTCATCCGACAGGAGCAGGACACGAACCAGTAGGGCCTGGTCGTCGCAGCTGCCCTCGTGGTCGATACGGCGGTCCCCGCCCAGTACCCCGTCGATCGCCGCGTCGATGTCGGCCTCCTCGATCTGATGCGCGGCCAGGGCCTGTCGCAATGCATCAGCCGAGGGGCCCGACTGGACGCCCCACACCTCGGTGGCGATTCGCATCGCGTCCTCGACGCTGAGGTCCTCAAGCCCGGCGACCGGGTTGCTGGCGACGAAGCTGTCGAGCGGGTAGAGAGTGGCGCACGTTCGGGCGGCGACGTGGACGAGGTGACGCGCCACGGTAGCGTCCTCGTCCGTCACCGGCGGGATCGCCATCGCCACCCGCGGCCGGCGGGTCACCCTCTCGCGGAGCGCCAAGGGCGGTAGCGACGAGCGGGCCGCCCGGCGAGCCAGCGTCGGGTAGGTGCTCCGGCGCGCCGCTCGGTCAACCCGTGCACCGATGACCCCGACACCGAGCAGGAGCAGGACCGCCACCGCTGTCGGCCACCCCTCGGGGCTCTCCCAGGGCTGCGGCTCACCGACCGCAGCTGCCATCTCGTCACCGAGGGCACGCAGGCCGATGACGTACGCGATTCCCACCGCGAGGACCAGCGCGGAGGCGACAGCGCGCGCCACCCGTGGCCCCTGGTGCCGAAGCACGGCGATCAGGGCCATTGCGCTGACCCCCGTGGCCATGGCCAGCGGCAGCAGCTCGCCGGGTGCGGTGAGCGTGGGCCAGGACGACGCCGGGAGCACCGCCGCCGCCGCCACTGCCGTCACCGCCGCGGCACCGGCTCCGATCACGGTAGGTCTCGAGAGCCTTGCCCTGGGCGTCGCATCTCGATGGAGACTGCGTTCGACCGCTCCACCCGCCCCGAGGAAGAGGGAGGCCTTCCACACCCCGTGTCCGATGACGTGGGCGAGGACCGCGGCGGGGACACCCAGGGCTGCCTGGACCGCGAGGTAGCCCATCTGCGAGGAGGTCGACGCCGCGAGACGTCCCTTGACGTCAGCCCTGGTACGCATCTGGGCGGTCGCCACGACGGCGGTGGTTGCCCCCAGGACCAGGAGCAGCAGTCGGGCAGCGGGGGCAGCCGCAACCACCGGCCACAGCAGCAGCACCAGCACCCCCACGCCGTTCACCATTCCGGCGTGCAGCAGCGCGCTGACGGGCGAGGGCGCCTCGGCGGTCTCCGGTAGCCAGCGGTGCCCCGGCAACAGCGCACTGCGCACCACCCCCGCACCGATGATCAGCAGCGCCGCCAACGTCACCACGCCCGCAGGGGCAGCCGCCACCCGCTCGGCCAGTCCTGCCCTGTCCAGGGTGCCGGCGCCGGCGCCGAGCACGACGACGGCGGCCCATAGCAGCACGTCCCCGCTCAGGAGCCGGAACCGGATCTGGCGCGCAGACCACCGGGCGCGTGCAGTGCCTGAGTGGGCAACCAGGCCCGAGAGGGTGACCGTGGCCACCGTCCACCCCGTGGCGAGCACCGGCAGCGACGAGGCCGTCACCGTGAGGACCAGTGCGGTAACAGTGACCGTCTCCAGGACCGCGTACCGCACCAGTCCCCGCTGGCCAACGAGGTTGCGGGCGCTATAGGTCGCCACCACGAGACCGATTCCACTCACGAGCAGCATCAGGAGGCTTTCGACCACGCCCATCCGCACGCCGATGTCGGCGGACCCGAGCGGGCCAAGATCCAGCCGCGCCCGGGACAGCGTCACCGGGGAGCCCGACAGGGCGCGAGGCAGGACGAGGAAGGAGACCAGAACAAGACCAGCGATCGGGAGACGGGCCAGCTTCAGTACAAACATGAGAGATAAAATACATGAAATATGTTTCTGGTCAACAAGGCTGCTCACGCCTACCGCACGTGGTCCGGCAAGATGTGGACCGTGTCGACCCATCAGCGTCCACAACCGGACCCGGACCCGGACCACGGGGCTCCCGCTGCCCGTGCCGGCGCAGGGACCACCGACGATCGCGCCTCGGCCCGGCAAGCCGGTCCGGGTTGGACACTCCTGACCTCCCACGGCCGCGTCCTGCTGCTTATCGCCCGGGACCCGGACCTGCGGCTACGAGACATGGCCGGACTCGCCAGAATCACCGAGAGGTCCGCCGCAAACATCGTTCGCGACCTCGAGCAGGCCGGCTACCTCACCAAGACGCGAGCCGGTCGACGAAACCGGTACGTCGTCCACGACGAGCTCGCCTTCCGCCACCCCGCCGAAGCCAGGCATCAAGTGCGTGAGCTCATCGACATCTTCACCGAGAAGTGAGCGGGAACGTTCGACGGGGCTCCGAGGAGACCCACGCGTGGGTAGCAAGTCGGGCATCGCCGCGATGGCGGTGTCGGGCCCAACCGTCCCCGGCCAACAGCCGCGATCCGCGCCCTCCGGACCAACCCGGCCCACGTTGACGACGCCCCGGTCAGCTTCACCGGCCGCTCCCGGTCACCCTCCCGAAAACCCAGCGCCACCGCCACTGCCACCGCCACCGCCCCCGCCGGACGATTCGCCATTGACCCCAACCATGCCCAGCCCAGCAGGAGCCAACCTCGTTTCGACACGCGCCACTGACGCGTCGATCCGACAGCTGTGCCGGGTGACGGTGGTCGCCCCACGGTCAGCCTCGGCAGGCACTGCTCGTCATGGCCACTGCCCTGCTCACGACGGCGGTGGCGCGGGCGCTGCCCGACCGGATCGAGCCGTGGTCGATCCTGGCGGTCACCGGCGGCCGCTTTCGGGTGGCTGGTCGCGGTCGCCGTTGGCGGGCGTCGAGTGCTGCGCCGCAGCTCCGGCGCCAGCGCGTGACGGCGGCAGCACGCGCACCTCGATGCCGTCAGGCGCCTGTACGTCGACCACCTGCCCGGCGCCGTCGACCTCGATCGCGATGGGACGACCGGCTACCCGGATGCCCTCGACCCGCAGCGCACCGAAGGGGGCCTGGGGAAGTGGAACCACTTCCAGCACCCCGGCTGGCGCGTCAGCCCTGAGCCCGAGCGCCGCGGTCACCAAGAGCCCGGACGAGGCAGCCGCCCACGCCTGAGGTCGGCAGCTGGCCGGGTAGGGCACGGGGGTCTCGAGGACAGGCTCGGCGCTGTACAGCTCGGGCCAGCGGTAGCCACTGGAGGAGGCGACGTCGACCAGCGCCCGGAGGACAGTGCCGGCTGCGGCGCCGTGGCCCGTCCGGGACAGTCCCCACGCGGCGATGGCGGTGTCGTGGGTCCACACCGACCCGGTGTGGTAGCCCAAGGGGTTGTAGGCCGGGTTGTCCCGCGAGAGTGTGCTGACACCGAGGGGCCCGAGCAGGTCGGGTTCGGTGAGCCGATGCGCGACGTGTGCCTCCTCGTCTGCGGTGAGGGTTCCGGTTCCCAGGACGTGCCCCATGTTGCTGCCTACCCCGTCGACCTGGTGGCCGTTTCCGTCCAGGGCCATCGCGAGGTAGGGGCCGGATGGGCTGGCGACCCAGAAGTGCTCGCGAACGCGGGCGGCGAGGTCGGCAGCCCATTGACGCCATGGGTCTCCGTCCTGACCGCAGACCTCCTCGAGGACGTCGGCGGCTCCCAGGGCGGCCTCAACGGCGTAGGCCTGGGTCTCGACAAGAGCGATGGGGCCCTCGGCAACAAGACCTGTCGCAGTCCGCATGGAGTCGCCGGAGTCCTTCCACCCCTGGTTGGACAATCCCGTGCCGTCCAGGTCGAGGTACCTCAGGAAGCCGTCGCTGCTGTCCTGGGCGGAGCGCTGCATCCACGACAGTGCCGCCAGCAAAGGTCCGCCGAGGGCCTGGACGTCGTGGGCGGGAAGTCCCCAGCGCCAAGCATCGTGGAGCAGCGTCACCCACAACGGCGTGGCGTCGACGGTGCCGTAGTACAGCGGCGGCAGGTGCAGGTGCCCGGGGTCGCTGAAGGTGCCGCGTCGGATCTCGTGGAGGATCTTTCCGGGCTCTTCCGCACGTCCGATGTCATCGACGGTGCCCTGTCTCCGAGCCAGGGCGCGCAACGTGCCGCCGGCGAGATCGGTCCCGAAGGGCAGGCACATACGGGCCGCCCAGATCGAGTCCCGCCCGAAGAGGGTGAGGTACCACGGGGTCCCGGCGGCCGCGAAGACGTCGCGTGGGTCGTCGGGGTCGGACAAGACCAAGTGCCTCAGGTCAGTGAGGGACCGGTACACGGTGCGAGCGAGCCGCGCGTCCTGAGCATCTACCTTCACAGCTTCCCAGTCGATCTGGTGGGCACCGAATCCAGCGTCGAAGGGGGTGGACGCGGTGCGCCTCACCCGGACCCGCGTCCTGAGCGTGGCCGTGGCTCCCGGCTCGACGTCGATGTCCCAGTGGGCGACCAGCACACCCCCCTCGAGCCTCACGTGCGCGCCGAAGGCATGGACCGTGGTGGCGTGCCTGTTGTCAGCCCAGGATCCCTGGCCGACCTCCTCGAGCGTGATCGGAAGGTGGTGCCCGGCAGCGGCCCCGGCTTTCACCTCGTGCACCTCGGCGCCGTCGCCCGCCAGTTCCAGGTGCACGGTACAGGTCAGGGGCTCCATGGAGCGTGACGCCACCTCGACGCAGACATCGAGGCCACCGTCGACGAGCTCAAGTCGCCGGGTCACGTGCACAGTGGGGTCGGGACCCGCGTCCCCGATGTTGCGTGCGACAAGCAGGGCGACGGTCTGCGGACCGGCACTGTCGCAGGCCACCGCCTCCGGGGCGGTCCCGTTGACCAGCAGCTTCAAGTGGTGCAGTACACGACGGTCATCGACGTACAGCCCGTCCGCTGAGCCGGCGACGGACCCGGCGTCCATATCCCCCGACGGGTGGGACAGACACGTCGCGTTGCCCCGCACCGCGGTCTGCAGCTGGTGCAGCCACGGCTGGCGACTGCGAACCGGCGACGGCGTGTCCGACGTGCCGGTCACCTCGCCCCCCCAGGGGCCGGGTCGGGAAGGTCTTGACAGGCAGTAGTGATCTGCAGCACATTGGCACTCTAGCGGTTTGATCGATCAAATCAACACGCTAGGCAACTATGAACGATAAAACGCCGGAGGTGAGGGTCTATGGCCACGACGGGTACCTGGCCCGTGCGGGTGACGATTCACGACGTGGCGCTCCGGGCAGGGGTGTCCCGCCAGACGGTGAGCAACGCCTTGAAGCACCCACACCGAGTCTCCTCGGACACCCTGGAGCGGGTCCTCAGGGCGATCGACGACCTCGGCTACGAGCCGTCGTCGATGGCGCAGTCGCTGCGTTCCCAGCGTGCCGGCGCCGTGGGGGTGGAGCTCAACACGCTGGGCCCCCGGTCGCACAACGAGACCATGGCGCCCTTCCTGGGCTCGCTGGGGATGCGCGCTGCCGAGCACGGCTGCCATCTCGTCCCTTTCGGGTCTCCCGGGACTGACCCGATGCTCCTCGGCTATGAGGGCATGTGGCGGCGACGGCTCGTGGATGCCTTCATCCTCGCCGACACACACCACGCAGATCCCCGCCCCGACTGGCTGGAGTCCCGGGGTATCCCCTTCGCCTCCTTCGGGCGGGTGTGGGACGACCCCACGTTCACCCGGTGGGTCGACGTCGACGGAGCGGCCGGAACCCGCGCCGCCGTCAAGCACTGTCTCGCGCAGGGGTACCGCTCCGTCGGCTACCTCGGCTGGCCCAAGGGCTCGGTCGTCGGCGACGACCGACGCGCCGGGTGGGCGGCGGAGTGTGAGGCAGCCGGGCAGACGCACACCGGTCCGACGGCCACCAGCATCCAGGACCTGGACCCCGCGATCTCAGCAGCCAAGGAGCTGATTGCCGATCTCGGGCCGGGTGATGCCGTGGTGTGCGCCTCTGACGTCCTTGCGCTCGGCGTGCACCAGGCCCTGCTCCTTGCCGGACGAGTCCCGGGTCGTGACCTGGGGGTGGTCGGGTTCGACGGGTCCGAGACGGCCCGGATGCACCACCTGAGCACCGTTGCCCAGCCTCTGTCCGAGATCGCCGACCGGACGCTCACCTTGGTCCACGAAGCCCTCGCCGGCAACGACCGGCCGGCCGCCGGGACCATCCTCGCCCCCACCATCGTCCCCGGGAGGAGCACCACCCCCACCCAGGACGCCCCCTTCGACCCGCCCCCTTCGCACTCGCACCGCCGATGACGCAGCACCTGACAAAGGAGTCACCCATGACCCGCACGACCCGCACCGCCTCCCTGGCCGCCGTCCTCAGCGGTGCTCTCCTGCTCACCGCGTGCGGAGGCGGTGGCTTCAAGGACAGCTCGGGCTCCAGCTCTCCGGCGTCGGCGAGCGGACCGGTTGCCCTGAAGATGCTCATCGCCTCCTCCGGCGACGCCGAGACCAACGCCGTCAAGACGGCAGCGGAGGCGTGGGCAAAGAAGAGCGGCAACACCGTGACCGTGACCGTGGCCAGCGACATGAACCAGCAGCTCGCCCAGGGCTTCGCCAGTGGCAGCCCGGCCGACGTCTTCTACATGGATGCCGGGCGCTTCGCCGACTACGCCAAGAACGGCAGCCTCTTCGCCTACGCCGACCAGCTCAAGGACAACGGCGACTTCTACGAGTCACTGCGCCAGACCTTCACCTACAAGGGCAAGCAGTACTGCGCACCCAAGGACTTCTCCACCCTGGCCCTGCAGATCAACACCGACGCCTGGGCCAAGGCCGGGCTGACGAACGCCGACATTCCCACGACCTGGGACGACCTGGCCGCCGTCGCCAAGAAGCTCACGACTGGCAACCAGGTAGGCCTCGGCCTCGGGACCGGGATCGACCGGGTCGGTGCCTTCGTGGTGCAGAACGGCGGTTGGTGGCTCAACGAGGACGGCACCAAGGCCACGGGCGCGACACCCGCAGTCGAGGAGGCCCTCAAGTACGTGCAGGACAACGTCAAGGCCGGCTCCTTCAAGTTCGCCAACCAGCTCGACTCCGGCTGGGGCGGCGAAGCCTTCGGCACGAAGAAGGCGGCAATGACGATGGAAGGCAACTGGATCCGAGGCGCCGTCAAGAACGACTACCCCAAGCTCAAGTACACCACCGTCGAGCTCCCCAAAGGCCCCAAGGGCAAGGGGACGCTCCAGTTCACCCAGTGCTGGGGAATCGCCGCCGACTCCAAGGCCCAGGCCCAGGCCATCGATCTCGTCACGTCCCTCACCAGTGTCGAGCAGCAGATGGCCTTCGCGGACGCCTTCGGCGTGATGCCGAGCCGCCAGGCTGCCGCCGACCAGTACAAGGCCAAGTTCCCTGCGGACGGCGCGTTCATCGCCGGCGGCGACTTCGGCCACGGTCCGGTCAACGCCCCGGGCATGGAGCAGGTCGTGGCGGACCTGAACTCCAAGCTGGAGGGCTTCGACGGGGCCAACATCCCCAAGGTGCTCGAGGGCTTCGACACCAACGCCAGCGCAGTACTGGGCAAATGAGCACCGCCGACCCGGCCGTGGCACCCGCGAGGTCCCAGACGCCGCGGCCGCGCACCGGGGGAAAAGGAGCGGGCGGCCGGCGTCAGTCGGTCGCCGGATGGCTGTTCGTCACCCCGGTGCTGGTCATCCTCGGGCTCTTCCTCGTCATCCCCATCGTCATGGCCCTGTGGGTGTCCTTCACCAACTGGACCGGACGCGGCAGCCCCTTCTCATCGCAGGTCGGACTCGTCGGCGCGGACAACTACACCGCCCTGCTGACCCAGGAAGGCCTCTCGCGCCAGGACTTCATGATCTCGTTGCGCAACACCTTCTACTACGTCATCGGCGTCGTGCCCCTGCAGACGGTGCTCGCGATCAGCCTGGCCGTCATCGTGAACCAGAAGTTCCTCAAGGGCCGGAGCTTCTTCCGGACCGCGTTCTACTTCCCCTCGGTGGTGTCCTCGGTGGCGATCTCGCTGGTCTTCCTCTACCTCTTCACCGGAACCGGGGCCGTCAACCAGTTCCTCGGCCTCTTCGGCATCAACGGCCCGACGTGGTTCTCCGACCCCCGCGGGCTGATCCACATGGTCGGGGGCGGCATCGGCCTCTGGTCGCCGAGCAGCCCTCCGGACTTCCTGGTCAACACGCAGGTCATGAACCTGTCGTTGTGGGAGTGGCTCAGCGGCCCGTCGGTCGCCATGTCCGCCATCATGCTCCAGGTCGTGTGGACGACAGCCGGGACGTTCATGCTCATGTTCATCGCCGCCCTGCAGGACCTCCCAACCGAAGTCGAGGAGGCATCCATGGTCGACGGTGCGAACGCCTGGCAGCGCTTCCGCAACGTCACCATCCCGCACCTGCGGCCCACCATCCTGCTCGTCATCACCCTGGGCGTAATCGGCACCTGGCAGGTCTTCGACCAGATGTACGTCATGACCCAAGGAGGACCAGGCAAGACCACGCTCACCCCGGCCTACCTCTCCTACACCGCAGCCTTCAACCAGCAGCAGTGGGGCCAAGGTGCCGCGATGGCGTTCCTGCTCTTCATCCTCATCTTCGTCCTCACCTCCCTCCAGCGCTTCGTCCTCCGGGACAAGGACGAAGCAAGACAGAAGAAGGCCGAGAAGCAGCAACGCCGCGACCAAAAGAAGGGGGTCACGACATGACCCAGCCATCAGTCGACTCCACCGTCAGCGAGCAGGCGAGGGCTGGCCTGGCCCAAACAACGCTGAAGGCCTCCGCTTCCGGACACGACGGCATACTCGTCGGGCGAAGCGGTCGCGGGAAGAAGATCGTGGTCTACGCGGCCCTCGTTGCTTTTGCGCTGATCTACATCTACCCCTTCATCGTCCAGCTCTCCACCTCGTTCAAGACCGACGGGGACGCCGTCAACAACCCGTTGGCGCTGATCCCGGGCCCGGTGACGACGGCCGCCTTCGAACGGATCTTCCAGACCGACTTCCCGCTGTGGTTCACCAACTCGGTCGTCGTGACTGTGTTGGTCACTGCAGGGCGCGTGTTCTTCAACTCTCTCGCGGGCTACGCCCTGGCTCGGCTCAAGTTCGTGGGTCGAGATGCACTGTTCACGGCCATTCTGGCCGTACTCGCGGTGCCGGGCATCGTCCTGCTCATCCCCAAGTTTCTCGTGCTGAACTACCTCGGGATCTACAACACCTACCCCGCGCTGTTCGTACCGCTACTGGTCGACGCAGCAGGGGTATTCATCATGAAGCAGTTCTTCGAGTCCATCTCGCCCTCGATGGAAGAGGCCGCCCGCCTCGACGGGGCCGGCACGTTCCGCATCTTCTGGTCCGTGATCCTCCCCATCGCGCGGCCGGCGCTCATCACGTTGACCATCCTGTCCTTCCAGGGGTCATGGAACGAGCTGTCTCACTTCATCATCGCCACCAACGACCCCAAGCTCTACACCCTCACCCGGGGCGTGGCCGGGCTGACCTCTGGCGGGCTCGGATCGGGCAGCCAGTTCCCCATCACCATGGCCGCGGCCCTCCTCATGACCATCCCGACGGCGTTGGTGTTCATCGCCTTCCAGCGCTACTTCACCCAAGGCGCCAACGCCGGCGCAGACAAGGGGTGAGGCGCGCTCCCGGTCGGGCACGTGAAGTCCGACCGGGGGTGACCCAGAGGGAAAGCACGTGGTTCCCGGAGTGCTTGTTCGTACCCTCGGGTGACGCGATGGCCTGCCACCAGCATCTTCTCGAACCTGCCGGCGACTGGCTGGCCACGCACGGCGGGGCATGCGGGCCCCCGTGCACGGAGGCCACACCGTTGGCGACACGAGCGCGGACGATGACATCGCAGAGGGTGCTTCCCTTCGGGGTCAGCACCCGACGTCGATCGCCTGGCCTGCGCGCTGGCTGGCAGCTTACTCGAGGAGCGGCAGCCTGCCGTGGAAGGTGGGGTTGTCGAGCAGGTCGAGGGCGGCGTCCCGGGAACTCGGGCCCTTCCGTGCCCCAGCCCTACCACTGCGGCCCCTTAACCATCAAGCGACAGGATGAAGTCCACCATCAGGATGTGCGTCGGGCTCCCCCCTCGTTCCCACCGATGATGCCGGATCTGCTAGATATGTGAGGCATGGTTCTCCGACGCGGACCCCTTTGGGCCCTCAGCCGTTCGGGGTCGATCGACCAAGCGGAGCCCCGCCCAGGACGGGTCTCGCCCGATAAACCCGACCAGCTGGTCCTGGAGACTGGAGTCCGGCGGCACCGTCACGCGGGCGGTGCTCGGAGCCCATCGCCGTCTGGGAGTGGAAGAGGGTGCGGTCGTGGTCGGAACACACCCGGACCGCGCCGGCGGACCTCAGTCCAGTCCCGGCCTGGTGCGCCGGCCGTACAGGGTGCCACCCACCGCAGCCAGCGAACCAACCGCGACCCCGATACCCACACCCGTCCCCAAGCCCCCGCCGATGCCGTCGCCCGTCGTCGTTCGGAGCACCCCAGCGGTGAACACGGCGACGAGCGCCAGGTACGGGAGCAGCCGACGTAGCGGCAACCGGTCGTGGGTCCCGACATCAACGCGGTAGGCCCGCGCGTAGCCAACCGCGGTCACCGCACCGACCCCCGCAATCGCGAACACTACCAAGGCGTAGGGCAGCGCCGTCTCGCCACCGATCCACACCATGGCAGCCGCGGCCGCGGCGGTCAGCCACAGCATGGTCTGGAAACCGACCGCGGACGCCTCGTTCCAGACGTCACGCTGCCGCTCGTCGTCGTAGAAGGGACTCCCCAGGTCCCCGACGGACTCGGCCGCGGTAAGCCATCGGCTGCGGGCGGGGAGCGTCGTCTCGTCGTCGTTCATCTGCTTGTCCTCTTCTCGTGGATGACTGCCTAGTCGGCCGACTGGTCCGCCGCACCCGGCGCGTCGAACAGCTCCTCGACCGTGCGGCCGAGCCTGTGCGCCACCGCTAGCGCCAGGTATACCGATGGGGCGTAACCGCCGCCCTCCAGGGCCACGAGGGTCTGACGGGTCACTCCCGCGTGGACGGCGAGCTCGGCCTGGCTGAGCCCAAGCGCCGTGCGGGCGGATCGGACCCCGTTCACGCGTCCGGATGCCGAGGTTCGTCCCACGCAACGAGTGTCGGGTCTACCAGACACAAATGTCAAGTAAACGCGACAGCGCATTCCTGCCTGCCGATGGCAGGCATCGAGAAGCCGTCCCCCGCCGCCACAGACGGATTCGTCTTCGTGGGACTGAACGCCGTCCACGCCAAGGAGGGGCCAGTCGGTCCGGTCCCGACTCGACCGAACCCGCGCTGTCATCGTGAGGGACGACTCTCGAGGCATCCGTCCACGCACGTATCCGCAGCGACCCGCACAGACCCGGAGGCCCGGCACCGTCCGGCAGGTCAACACCCACCGGCGCGACCACAGCGGCTGTTATTCAGGGACGCGACCCAACGCCAGCAGAGGTAGGGACCATGAGCGGCAGCCAAAGGGGGCATGTGTACGAACGACGGCCAACAAGACCACGCCCCATCCCCCGCCCGCAGTCGGCTCCAGCACCCCCGGGCCCCGGGCCTCAGTGACACCGAGGCTCGGTGGTGAATGCGGGATGGTGGATCCCGCGGATGCCTCTTCAGCGATGGCATCCCAGTGCCGGGTCTGCGGCCGTCGGGCACGGCGGGTCAGCCCCGGAGCAGCTCGGCGAGCACGATCGCCTCACTGATGTCTGCGCGCTTGCTCGCGGTGATCAGGGTCAGGTTTCCGTGCCGGGCCAGTGCCCGCAGGTGCTCTAGCGCCTCCGCCCGCTCCGGCTCCTCGAGCTCCACTCGGTAGCGGCTCGCAAACGCCTCGAATCGTTGGGGATCGTGGTGATACCACTTGCGCAGTGTCGTGGACGGAGCGACCTGCTTGCACCACTCGTCGAAGCCGGCCTTGTCCTTGCTCAACCCTCGGGGCCAGAGACGATCCACCAGCACTCGTTTGCCGTCGCCACGGACCGCCTCGTCGTAGGCCCTGCGCACCTTCACGTCATGGGTGTCTGCCATGGTCCGGCTGCTCCTTCGTTCTTCCGGCGCCCTCAATCGCCACCTTAGACCGAAACGACTCCCTGCAGCCTGGCCAATTCACCGGGGCGGGGGCAGCCGGGCCGGACGCGCGTAGGGACTCCTCGCCCTCGCCCTCACCCCGGTCGTGGGTCGGGGTGAAACCCCGCCTCGCCATGGCGGAGGACAACCCCCAGAGGCGCCTCGAACACCGAAATTCGAAGAAAAATCGTGATTGTCCTACGATATACTCCGTCGGAAGCTGGTATTACGACGGATTTCAGCCTAGGGTGAGGTGATGGGCGCCAGCCGCACGTCACGATTGCCAAATCGGCGCCGGAGCCTTCGACCTGATCGTGGAGGTCGTCTGCGAGGACGACGAGCACCTGCTCGAGCTGGTCTCGAGGCGTCTGCGCAGCCTGCCGGGCGTGCTGTCGACCGAGACGTTCGTCTACCTGAAACTCAACAAG
>JALYVC010000354.1 GCA_030853445.1 Actinomycetota bacterium
GGGGGGGCCCCCGGTCTCTGCTTCGCGTATGACGCCGCCGACCCCGCCTTCACCCTCATCAAGGGCAGCGCCCCGACCGGGCCGAGCCAGGTGCTCGTAGAGAGCGCGACCCTGGCCAAGGCCCAGCTCCACGTCGGTGACACGACCACCGCCGTCATCGGAGACGAGACACGTTCGGTCACCATCACCGGCGAGGTGCGCTTCGGGTCGCTCTTCGGGGCGACCGCCGTGCTCGTCGACGACGCCACGGCGCGTCGTACCTTCGCGCGCGACGGAAGGGTGGCCTCGATCTCGCTGACGGCGGCGCCGGGCGTCAGCCAGGAGACGCTGCGGGCGGCCGTCGCCGCGGTGCTGCCCGCGTCGGCCGAGGCCGTCACCGGCGCGTCGCTCGAGCAGGCCGGTCAGGCCTCCTTGCAGACCGGTCTGGGATTCTTCACCACTTTCATGCTGGCCTTCGCGGGCGTCGCACTCTTCGTCGGCTCCTTCATCATCGTCAACACCTTCAGCATGGTCGTGGCCCAGCGCACGCGGGAGCTGGCGCTGCTGCGCGCGATCGGGGCCTCCCGCAGACAGGTCATGACGGTCGTGCTGGCCGAGGCCGGGATCGTGGGGGTGGTGGGCTCGCTGCTGGGCGTCGGGCTCGGGCTGCTCATCGCTGCGGGGGCCGAGGCGCTGATCCGCACCCTCCTCGGGGCCGAGCTCGGCGTGGGGCTGCCGCTGGCGCTGCCCACCGTCGTGTGGAGCGTTGCGGTCGGGACCCTCGTGACCCTGGCCGCGGCCACCCTCCCTGCCCTGAAGGCCGCGCGCACCCCACCGGTCGCGGCGATGTCGCTCGACGCCGCGATGGCACCGCGCGGGTTGCGTCTGCGGGGACTGAGCGCAGGGGTGGTCCTCGCCGTGGGCGTGCTGCTGCTGGTCCTCGGGGTCACCCGCACCGCCGCCGCATGGGGCCCGGCCGGGGCCGGAGCCGCACTATGCGTGCTCGGCGTGCTGCTGGCCGCGCCCGTCGCTGCTCGCCCCGTGGTCAGGGTGGTGACCTGGCCCTTCGAGGTCGTCGTCCACACCGTCGCGAAGCTGGCCCGGGAGAACGCTCTTCGCGTGCCGCGCCGCACCGCGACCACGGCCAGTGCGCTGATGATCGGCCTCGCCCTGATCTCCGGCATCTCGGTCCTCGCCTCGAGCGCGAAGGCCAGCACCACCCGGGACGTGGGCCTGCAGCTCTCCTCCGACTTCGTCCTCAGTGGAGGGGGGAGCCCCGTCCCCGAGACCGTGGCGACGAGGGCCGCGGACATCCCGCAGGTGCGGTCGGCCAGTGCGCTCAGTGGGGTGGACGTGCACACCGGCAGCTTCTCGAGCATCGCCACGGCCACGACCGCCACCGGTCTGGCCGACAGCTTCGTCCTGTCGACCGTGGCGGGGGACCTCGGCTCCCTGGGCGGTCACACCGTGCTCGTCGACGCCACCACCGCCACGGCTCGCTCGTGGCAGGTCGGCGAGACCCTCGACGCGACCGTCGGCACCCTGGTCCATCAGCGCCTGACCGTCGGCGGCATCTTCACCGACAGTGCGGGATTCAGCTCGCACGTCATCGTTGACCGGTCGCTCTACCTCGCGGCCGTGCCGGCCACGAGCCGACGTGACGTCGGGGTCTACGTCCGGGCCGACCCCGGCGCCGACCTCACGGTGCTGCGCGCGTCGCTGGTGGGCCTGGTGAAGCCCTACCTCGTGGTCTCCGTGCAGGACGGTCAGGAGTACGCCGCCGCCCAGGGTGCCTCGATCGACGTGCTCATCAACCTGCTCTACGTCCTGCTGCTCTTCAGTGTCGTCGTCGCGGTGCTCGGTATCGTCAACACCCTCGCCCTCTCGGTGTTCGAGCGGATCCGCGAGATCGGGCTGCTGCGGGCCATCGGCCTGCGACGACGCCAGCTGGCGTCGATGATCACCATCGAGGCAGTCGCCACCGCGGTCTTCGGTGCCGTGCTGGGCACCCTCCTCGGCCTCGGTCTCGGCATCGCCCTGCAGCACGGGCTGGCGACCCAGGGCCTGGGCGTGCTGGCCATCCCGTGGGGGCTCATCGCCACCCTGCTCGTGTCCTCTGCCCTCGTCGGGGTCGTCGCGGCGGCGCTGCCGTCGATCCGCGCGGTGCGTCTCGGCATCCTGGAGGCGATCGCCCGCGGCTGACGCCCCCTTCGCCCTGTCGCGCCGTTCGTGACCGAAACTCCTCTCCAGAGGAGCGATTCGGTCACGTGAGGCGCAGCCAGGCGAAGGGGGTGGGTCCGGTCTGGTCAGGTCCGGGGATCCGTGCCGGGCTCGTCGTCGGCTGCCGGAGGAGCCAGCTCCGGCCGGGGGGCACCCGAGCGGGGGGCCGGACCCGACCCGGAGAGGAAGGACCCCATGAGACCGGCGAGGTCGACGCCCGAGACGTCCTTGACCAGCTGCTGCACCTGGGTGAAGTTCGACACCACCGCCTTGGGCAGTGCGCCCGCTCCGTCCGACGAGATGACGGTCAGCTTGTCGATGGCGGCCATGGGGGCCGCCAGCTCCCTGGCGACGAGCGGCAGCGTGTCGACCACCATCTGGAGGACTGCGGCCTGAGAGTACTCGCGGTAGGCGTCGGCCTTCTTCGACATCGCCTCCGCCTCGGCGGAGCCGGTGGCGAGCGTCGCCGAGGCAACGGCCTCCCCCTCGAGGCGGGTGGCGTCGGCCAGCGCCGAACGGCGGGCGCGCTCACCCTCACCGCTGAGGCGGGCCGACTCGGAGGAGGCCTGCGCCGCAGCGATGCTCGAGACCCGCTTGGCCTCGGCCTCCTGCTCCGCGCGGTAGCGGGCGGCGTCCGCCGGCTTGCGCACGTCGGAGT
>JALYVC010000381.1 GCA_030853445.1 Actinomycetota bacterium
GTGCGGCCGCGGCCATCGCCCTCAGCGAGGCGGCGACCGGCTCGGCGGCGCGGCCGTCCCGCACGCGGTGGCGGCATCGGGCTACCGTGGGTGGGTGATCTTGAAGGCCCGCCTCCGTCGTCAGCTCGCGCAGGTGCGCGGTGCGACGACGTTCGCCCGCCTCGTGCTCGAGACGGTGCGGGCGTGCCTGCGCTACCGCGTCACCGGGCTGGCGTCCGAGGCGGCCTTCTTCATGCTGCTCTCGCTGCCGCCGCTCGTGCTGGGGCTGTTCGGAGGGGTGGGCTACGTCGGGCGGTGGCTGGGGCCCGACACGGTGACCCGGGTCGTCGACGCCATCCAGCGGTATGCCGGCCGCTTCCTCACGCAGGAGAGCATCAGCGAGGTGATCGTCCCGACGGTGCAGGACGTCTTCACCAACGGTCGCTACGAGCTGGTCTCCATCGGCTTTCTGCTGTCGCTGTGGTCCGGCTCCCGCGCCCTCAACGTCTTCGTCGACACGATCTCGATCATGTACGGCCAGAGCGGGGTGCGCGGCATCGTCGGCACCCGGGCGCTGTCCTTCTCGCTCTACCTGCTCGGCATGCTCGTCGGCGTGCTGGTCTTCCCGTTGCTGCTGCTGGGGCCGTCGCTGATCGACTCGTGGCTACCGGAGGGCGCTCGCGCTCTCGGCCACCTCTACTGGCCGGTCGTGATCCTCGCCACGGTGGCCGGGCTCACCACCCTCTTCCACATCGCGACCCCCATGCGGGCGCCGTGGTGGCGTGACGTGCCGGGCGCGGTGCTCGCGCTCGTCATCTGGGCGCTGGCCTCCTTCGTCGTGCGGGCCTCGGTCGACGCCTCGTTGGGCGGGACCTCGATCTACGGGCCGCTGTCCGCGCCGATCGTCGTCCTCATCTGGCTCTACTCCCTCGCCATCGCCGTGCTGATCGGCGCGGGACTGAACGCTGCCACGAGGGTGATCTGGCCCGTCGAGACCCGCGCGAGCTCACGGGCGCGGCTCGTGGCCCGTCTGCGCAGGTCGGTGTCCGATCGCCGCCTCGCGGCCGTGATCCAGCCCGTCCCCGTCGTCTCGGTGCGTGACGAGGGGCTCGACGAGGGCGAGCAGGAGGAGCTGGCCGAGGAGCGCCAGTTCGTCGACCGCCGGTGGGAGGAGGAGCCCTCTCCGGAGCCCTCTGGGGGCTCCGGCCGGGCCGCCTCCTGAGCGTCGACGCGCCGGCGACACCAGTTTTGGAAACCCTCGGCGAATCGGCTACTGTCTACACAGCATCGAGCGGGGAAATTACACCGACGATGTTTCCGCGGACGTAGCTCAGTTGGTAGAGCGCAACCTTGCCAAGGTTGAGGTCGCCGGTTCGAGCCCGGTCGTCCGCTCGGAGGTTAGACGCCTTACACGGTGGAGTGGCCGAGAGGCGAGGCAGCGGCCTGCAAAGCCGCGTACACGGGTTCAAATCCCGTCTCCACCTCAAGTCCACCCAGGGAGCCCTCGGGCTCCCAACCCGGGCGATTGGCGCAGTGGTAGCGCGCTTCCTTGACACGGAAGAGGTCACTGGTTCAAACCCAGTATCGCCCACCAACTAAATAAGCCCCTGACCTGCGCATATGCGCTAACAACCCCCACGGCGTGGGGAAGTCGTGGGGAATCCGCTAGACGGGGAACCGCCGTCACGGTCCGGGTGGACCCGGAGAGGTTACGGCCTTGGTGGCCCGGGGCGGCATGTGACGGGTTGTCGTCGCGATGCGAGGCGACCGCCGGCCCGATTCGGGTGGTCCCTGACGGGCGGGACGCCTTCGCCAACGTGGCGGGCACCCTGGCACGGCGATGGCCACCGAACGTCCCCGGCTACTGTCGAGGCTGGCTGCACGATGTCCACCTCAGGGCAGTCCCAGTGCTTACCCCAGTAGAAGCGCTTCTACTGGGAGGTCGGACGTGGCCCTTTCATCGCAGCTCCACACCCGTCAGAGGGCCAGTGCTGCCCGGCGCGAGGATGGCCTCGAGCTGCCTCCTCTATTGGGCGTCGCTCACGGTGCGCAGATTCTCGGCCTCCCGAAGGCCACGCTGTACCGCTGGCACTCGATGAGTACGCCATCAGCGCCGGTGGGGCCACGAGCGTTCCGAGTGGGGCGTCGTTGATCTTCGGGCTGCCCGGAGTGGCCCGGACGTGACGGGCGATCTCCAGCGGCCCGGTCGAACCGACGTGCACGAGCACGATCATCTCGTCGGCGCCTTGCCCGTGGACACGGACCCACACGGTCTGACCGAGCAGGCGGGCCGGGACGGAGTACTGCCCACCCTCGAACGCGACCATCGGGGTGCTCGGCGGGACCGTGCGGGTCACCCCGAACGCGACGGTGTGCGGGGTGAGCGGGATGGGGTGCAGCCGGGTGTGTTCCTCGGCGAGCATCTCCACCGGGACCCGCCGGGTGACCCGGTGGACCCGGCTGTTGACGTGCTCACAGAACTCCT
>JALYVC010000386.1 GCA_030853445.1 Actinomycetota bacterium
CGGGGGCGCTGGCGGCGACGACCAGCGCGAGGGCGGCGCCGAGGGTGGTGGCCACCCCCCGCCCGGTTCGTGGCCGGCGCCGGGACAGGCGGCGAGCGGACGGTGACATGGGATCTCCAGTGGTCCAGGTGACGTCCGGCACACACCGGACGGTGAGACCGTCGCACCGGGCCGACGTCATGACAACCCCTGCCAGCCAATGCACAGCAGACGTGGATTACTTTCGCAGCCAGGCGCGAGGCTCACCCACGCTGCGAGGGCTGTCACAGGCGGGCGGGGCGTCCGCATACCCGACAGTAGAGTGACCGCCATGACCGTGCTCCAGATCATCGCCGCCGTGGTGAGCATCGCCGTGGCCCTCGTCGGCACCGCCCTGCTCGTGCTCGTGGTGCGACACTTCGTCTCCACCTTCCGCCTGGGCCAGCCGGCACACCGTACGGACCGACCGGGTGCGCGCACGGTGACCCTGCTGCGCGAGTTCCTCGGCCATACGCGGATGTCGCGCCTGCCCGTGGTGGCCACGGCGCACTGGTTCACGATGATCTCGTTCGGGGTCCTCTTCTTCACCCTGCTCACCGCCTTCGGGCAGCTCTTCTCGCCGACCTTCGCCCTGCCGCTGATCGGCCACTGGGTGGTCTACGAGTGGGTCACCGAGCTCTTCGCGTGGACCGGTCTCGCGGGCATCCTGCTGCTGATGGCCGTGCGCCAGCGCCAGCACCCGCGCAGCGCACCGGGCGAGGGTGGTCGGCGCTCACGGTTCTACGGCAGCAGCTTCTGGCAGGCCTACTACGTCGAGCTAACCATCCTGGGCGTAACGATCTGCATCCTCTGGCTGCGCGGGCTAGAGTACACCCTCGGACGGGTCGACGGTGAGGCGTCCGCCACCACCGGCCACTACCCGGGTACGGCGTGGATCGGGAGCCTCTTCTCCGGGGTCAGCCTGGGCACCCTCGAGGCGCTCGTCGTCATCGTGGCCGCGGTCAAGATCCTCATCTCCTTCGCGTGGATGATCACCATCGCCCTGACCCCGACCATGGGCGTCGCCTGGCACCGCTTCCTCGCCTTCCCCAACATCTGGCTCAAGCGCCACGCCGACGGGCGCACCTCGCTGGCCGCGCTCCAGCCCATCCACGTGGACGGCAAGCCGCTCGACTTCGACAAGGTGGACGAGCTCGCCGAGGACGTCGCCCTCGGGGTCGGCAAGGTCGAGGACTTCACGTGGAAGGGCCTGCTCGACTTCTCGACCTGCACCGAGTGCGGTCGCTGCCAGAGCCAGTGCCCAGCATGGAACACCGACAAGCCCCTGTCCCCCAAGCTGCTCATCACCACGCTGCGCGACCACAGCCATGCCAAGGCACCGTGGCTGCTGGCCGCCGACGAGGCCCGCGAGGGCCTGTCCGACGCGACCAAGGCGGCTGCCTCGCCCGAGCTCCTGCTCATCGGCGACACCGGGTACGACGTCTCGATGCCCCTCGGTGCCTACAACCCCCACGGGCCCGACGCGGTCATCGACCAGGACGTGCTGTGGGCGTGCACCTCCTGCGGGGCGTGCGTCGAGCAGTGCCCCGTCGACATCGAGCACGTTGACGCGATCGTCGACATGCGCCGCTACCAGGTCCTGATCGAGTCGGCGTTCCCCAGCGAGCTCGGCGGGCTCTTCAAGAACCTCGAGAAGAACGGCAACCCCTGGGGCATGGCGCCGCGGATGCGGCTCGACTGGGCCAAGGACCTGCCCTTCGAGGTCAAGGTCGTCGGGCAGGACGTCGAGGACCTCTCGCTCGTCGACTACCTCTTCTGGGTCGGCTGCGCCGGCGCGCTCGAGGACCGAGCCAAGAAGACGACCCGCGCCGTGGCCGAGCTGCTCGACAGCGCCGGCGTCACCTTCGCCGTGCTCGGCGAGGGGGAGTCGTGCACCGGTGACTCGGCCCGTCGCGCCGGTAACGAGTTCCTCTTCCAGATGCTCGCGGCGCAGAACGTCGAGGTGCTCAACGAGGCCAAGGCGACCAAGATCGTCGTCACCTGCGCGCACTGCTTCAACACGCTGAAGAACGAGTACCCGCAGAACGGCGGTCAGTACGAGGTGGTCCACCACACCCAGCTGCTCAACCGGCTGGTGCGCGAGAAGAAGCTCGTGCCCGTCGCCCGCCCGGGTGAGGCGTCGTCGGCCGGTGTCGCCTCGACGGCTCCCGTGGTCACCTACCACGACCCGTGCTACCTCGGCCGGCACAACAACGTCTACGCTCCCCCGCGTGAGCTGCTCGGCGCCCTGCCGGGGGTCGAGCTGCGCGAGATGCCCCGCAGCGGCGAGCGTTCCTTCTGCTGCGGCGCCGGTGGCGCCCGCATGTGGATGGAGGAGAAGCTCGGCACGCGGATCAACATCAACCGCACCGAGGAGGCGCTCGCCACGGGCGCCGACCGGATCGCCATCGGCTGCCCCTTCTGCAAGGTCATGATCAGCGACGGCCTCACCGGCATGCAGGCGGGCGGCACCGCCCGCGAGGACGTCGAGGTCGTCGACGTCGCCCAGATGCTGCTGGCCGCCGTCCGCCGCAGCGAGTGAACGGCATACGGCACCACTCGACGCTGCGTCGACGGAGTCGACGCATGGAGGTCCACGCGTCGACTGCGTCGACGCTGCGTCGAGTCAGGGGGCGGGTGGGTGCGAGGCCGGACGGGGCGACGTCTGCGTGAGCAGGAGAGTCAGCCCCCCGGGGGCGAGGGGAGCAACCCCCCACACGAGCAGACTGCCGGAGGGAGAGCCGCCGGCGAGGGCGAGGCGCACGAGGGCGGCCACGGCGACCACCCCGACGACGACGTCGACGACGGCCAGCGCGGTGCTGAGAGCCACCCCCCGTCGCCCCGGACGAGGCACGGCGGCCAGGGCGAGCACGGTCACCACGAGGTAGGGGAGGGTCAGCGCCGCCAGCCCGAGACCGAGGGGGCGCAGGACTCCTGCCAGCTCGGCGTCGGGGCGGCTGCCCCGCACGACCATCGTCGTCTCGACCGCCACGGCGCCGACGGCGACGAACAGACGCACGACGTGCGTCACCAGCAGGGGTACGGCGCCCTGGCGCACGTCAGGAGGTCGCGAGCCGGTCCGAGGTCATCGGAGCCAGCCGCACGACGCCGAAGAGCACCTCAAGGGCGAGGCGCAGCGAGACGGCAGGGTCGATGGCGCCCTTGGTCTGGTCGATCGCCGAGGTGAGGGCGCTGGCCGTGACGATGTGGCGGTCTGAGACCGACGCACCGAAGAGACGCTCGGTCTCGAGCACCGCCGGACGCAGCTCGAGGGCCTGGCGCAGCGGCGAGCGGGCCGGGGCGTGGTCGTCGCCGACCGTCGTGACCACCGAACCGGGGCCAGCCTGGCCGAGGTGGCGCTCGGTCTGGTCGTAGAGCTCCTGCGCGGCGGGGAACGCCGACGCCGGCAGCACACGGCCCGCGAGCGGCTCGAGGAGGGACCACACGGTGCCCGCGGGCGCCGGGCTGGTGACCGGGTCGCCGGTCAGCCGGGCCCGGACGGCGTCGTAGC
>JALYVC010000402.1 GCA_030853445.1 Actinomycetota bacterium
CCCCCAGCGAGGCGCCCCGGGCCTGGGCCGCACCGGCCGCCGGTGCCATGGTGGTGGTCCGTCGCCCTCCCCTGCGGGGTGAGCTGGTCGACCTGCCCCGCCCACTGCGGCTCGTCGTCCCGCACGGCCCGAGCCCCGACGGGATCCCCGGTGACGTCCTGCTCGACGTGGCCCGCTCCGTCAGCGGAGACGACGTCGCGGTCGAGGTCGTGGCCGCGCCCCTGCACTGGCGCGGCCCCGCGGCCGAGCGGCTGCTACTCGCCGCCTACGGCGAGCTGGTCGGCACTGCTCCCCGCTCCCTCGGTGCCGACGACCCCGCGTGGGTCCTCGTCCGGGACGAGGTGCTCGACGGGCGTGGCGTCGCCGCCCTCGAGCCCGGGGGGATCGAGGCCCTGTCGGCGTGGCGGCCTCCGGTCGCGCGTCGGGGCGTCGTCGTCTTCTTCACCGGGCTGTCCGGCTCGGGCAAGTCCAGCCTGGCCGAGGCCCTGGTCGAGCACGTCCGGACCCGCAGCCGCCGCACCGTCACCCTGCTCGACGGTGACGTCGTGCGCACCATGCTGTCGGCCGGCCTCGGGTTCGATCGCGCCGGGCGCGACCTCAACATCCGCCGGATCGGCTACGTCGCAGCCGAGATCGCGCGCCACCACGGGATGGCGGTCTGCGCCCCGATCTCCCCCTTCGCCGAGACCCGGGCCGCCGTGCGGGCCATGGTCGAGAGCAGGGGCGCAGACTTCGTCCTCATCCACGTCGCGACCCCGCTGGAGGAGTGCGAGCGGCGCGACCGCAAGGGCCTCTACGCACGGGCGCGGGCGGGCGAGATCCCCGACTTCACGGGCATCTCCTCCCCGTACGAGGTGCCCACGGACGCCCAGCTCGTCGTCGACACCACCGGCCGCACCCTCCATGAGTCCCTCGACGAGATGCTCAGCCTGCTGATCGAGAAGGGATGGCTCAGCGCATGAGCATCGACTGGTTCCTCACTGCCGCCTGCTTCGGTATCGGGATCGTGGTGGGACTGACGGGCATGGGCGGCGGCGCCCTCATGACGCCGGTGCTGGTCCTCTTCTTCGGCATCCCCCCGCTCACGGCGGTGAGCAGCGACCTCGTCGCGGCGGCGGTGATGAAGCCGTTCGGCTCGCTCGTCCACCTCCGCCGCGGCACGGTCAACCTCGAGCTGGTGAGGTGGCTCTGCGTGGGCTCGATCCCGACCGCCTTCGCCGGAGTGATCCTGCTGAAATACCTCGGCAACGGCAAGCAGGTGCAGAGCACCGTGCAGACAGCCCTGGGGGTCGCCCTGCTGCTCGCTGCGGCGGGCCTCATCGTGCGGGCGTACCTTCGCCTGCTCGAGCGCGCGCGCAACGCCGACGCCAGCGCCTCACCCCTGTCGCAGGATCGCCCGGAGGTCGTCGTCCGCAAGGGGTGGACCATCCTGGTGGGCGCGGTCGGTGGGCTCACCGTCGGGCTCACGTCGGTCGGGTCGGGCTCGCTGATCATCATCGCCCTCATGGCGCTCTACCCCACGCTCAAGGCCAGCTCGCTGGTGGGCACCGACCTGCTCCAGGCCGTGCCGCTCGTGGCCTCCGCCGCTCTCGGGCACATCCTCTTCGGTGACTTCAAGCTGGGTCTGACGGGGTCGCTGCTCATCGGGTCGATCCCCGGCGTGCTCCTCGGGGCCCAGCTGTCGTCGCGGGCGCCCGGTGGCCTCGTACGGCGCGCCCTTGCCTTCGTGCTCTTCGCCTCGGCCCTCAAGCTGCTGGGGGTCAGCACTATCGGGACCGGCTGGATCCTCCTGGCCGCCCTGCTCGTCGGACCGCTCGTGTGGGTCGTCGTCCGGCGGGCCAACGGCTTCCCCGCATTCGCCCGGGGTCGACGGTCGCGCACCCCCGTCGCGACCTGACGGGTCGCGCTGACGGGTCACGCTGATGGGTCGCGCCCGTCCGCCTGGGGGTGACGTGGTACTCCCCCCATGGCACTATTGCCGTATTTCGGACTATTTATTAGCCTGAACGAGACGGATCGCCCCGCCCCCGGGTGCCCTCGTCACCCTCGGCGACAGGTCCCCCACGTCGGCGAGTCCCCCACCGGGTCCCCCCGTCCCCTCACGGCCGGGCCCATTCGTCCAAGGAGCACCCCACGATGCCCTCCCTGCTCTCGGCCCCCCGCACCCGGGCCATCCACCGCCGGACCGGACGCCTCGCCGGCCTCGGGTTGGGGCTGCTCGCCCTGACCCTCACGCTCACCTCCCAGGGCAGCGCCATCGCGCTCACCCCACAGGGCGCGAAGCCGTCGGCCGCCCACACCTTCGTCACAAGCACCGTCCCGCCCGCGGGCGCCGGCTCCGCCTGCGTGCCCGGACCCAAGCTCGTGCCCACCTGTGGCACCCTCTTCGGCGCAGCCCCCAACATCGAGACCTCGGCCGGCACCCAGAACGCCACGAAGGACGTCGAGGTCGCCGGTTTCGAGAGCCTGGTCGGCCGCAGTCTCGACATCGTGCACGGATACCACACCAACGACGACAAGTTCCCGAACCCGTACGAGGTCGCCGTGGCCACCGAGGCCGGACACTCCCGCATCCTACTGCTCAACTGGCGACCGGCGATGGACCTGACCTGGGCCGCGGCCGCGGCCGGAGCAGCCGACGCGCGGATCGACGCCGAGGCCGCCCTCCTCAAGGCCTTCGGCCACCCGATCATGATCGCCGTCTGGCACGAACCCGAGCACTACGTCAACGCCACGGCCGGCTCGGGCATGACCGCCCCCGACTACCGCGCGATGGTGCGTCACGTCATCCTGCGGCTCAAGGCCCAGGGCGCCACCAACGCGGTCTTCGTGCAGATCTACCAGGGCTTCCCCGCCTACGCGGTCCAGAACTGGTGGACCCAGATGTACCCGGGTGACGACGTCATCGACTGGATCGCGTCCGACTCCTACAACAGCGGAAACCCCACCGGCTACAACTCCGGCGACTTCGCTAGCCTGGTCAACCGGGTCAAGAACAGCTGGAGCGGGTGGTACGACTGGGCCACGACGGTGCATCCCGGCAAGCCGCTGATGCTCGCCGAGTGGGGCATCTGGTACCGGTCCGCGACCCCCAGCCGGATGGCGTGGTTCTACGGGTCCGTCCAGAGCCAGCTCGCGCGGTACCCCGCGATCAAGGCGCTCAACTACTACAACGCCATCGTCGGCTACAGCCAGGGCACGACCCGCGTCGATGCGACCCCGTCGTCCCTGGCGGGCTACCACGCGCTCGCCACCTCCGTCACCCCGGTCAACCTCAGCGGGCTGTGACGACCTGAGCCGACCCTGAGCGACAAGCGTCGCCTACCCATCGCACGAACCCGGCCCGTGCCCCGCGACCTCAGTCG
>JALYVC010000403.1 GCA_030853445.1 Actinomycetota bacterium
GCCCTGTCCCGGGCCTGGTCGCCCAGCTCGCGCCGCCCGTCGCGGTCGCGCAGCCGCAGCAGGCCGCCGAGGGAGCGACGGGTGGCTGGCATCGCGATGGCGGCCACGACGAGCAGGATGAGCACGAGGTAGATCTTGAACACGGTGACTCCCGGGCGGTCGCGGGGTGCAGCACACACATCTGGCGGTGAGGACGAGGCTAACCGACCCGCCCTCGGAGGAAGCCCATCGGCTCAGCCGGAGTACTTGCTCAGGAAAGCGGCGATGAGCGGCGCCGCGCTCTGGCTCCCCGACTTCCCGTTCTCCACGTAGGCCACGACGGCGAGGTCACCCTTGCCCGCGACCATCCACGCGTGGGTCAGCGGAGGGGTGGCGGTGCCGTACTCCGCCGTGCCGGTTTTGGCGAGGGTGACACCGCTGGGGGCCAGCACGCGGCCGCTCCCCTCGGAGACGACGGCGCCCATGAGCTGGCGCAGTGCGGCGGCCTCGCTCGAGGTGAGCGGCGTGGCCGGCTTCGGGAAGGTCGGGACGGCTGGGTTGTCGTAGACGAGCTGGGGGCGCACGACCGAGCCCTTGATGACGCTGGCGACGACGGTGGCCATGTCCATCGGCGCGACCTCGACCTGCGCCTGCCCGATCATCGAGGCCGCGTGGGTGGTGCCGGTGCCGGTCGACGGGACCGACCCGAGGAAGGCGGGCAGCCCGAGGTCGAGGTCCACCCCGACCCCCAGCGACGCCGCCGCGTCGGCGAGGCCGGCCTGGGTGATCCTGGCCTGGTTGGAGATGAAGGCCGTGTTGCACGAGTTGGCGAAGGCGGTGCGCAGCGGGATCGTGCCGATCTTGTCGGCCGGGTAGTCAGCGTAGTTCTTGAAGCTGCGCCCGTCGACCGTCACGGTCGGGGTGCACGCCACCGGAGTGTCGGGCGTCAGGCCCGCCCGCAGCAGCGCCAGCGCCGTCACGATCTTGAAGGTCGAGCCAGGGGCCGCGCGCCCGCTCGTCGCGGTCTGCCCGGGGGTCTGGGGGCCGTTCGCCGCAGCCACGACCTCGCCCGTCGAGGGTCGGATGGCCACGAGCGCCGTGGGGGTCGTGGTCTGAGAAGCCAGGGCCTCCTCAGCCGCCACCTGCGCACCGACGTCGAGTGTCACCTTCAAGGGCGTGCCGTCAGAAGCCTTGCGCGAGAACAGCACTCGCGCGACCTTGGCGCCGGTCGTATTGGTGCCCACGGCGTTGACCGTGAGCCCCTGCTGCCCGCGCAGCCGGGCGTCGTAGCGCTGCTCGAGGCCGGAGAGCCCCACGAGGTCGCCGGCCTCGAGCGTGCCGTTCGACTTCGCGATGATCTCGGCCGTCACCTCGCCGACGGTGCCGAGCATCGCCTTGGCGAAGGTCGGCGTCGGCCCGAGCACCTCGGTGCCCGGTATGGAGACGCCGCCCGGCACCGCAGAGACCTGCGCCGCACGCGAGGTGGCGAGCGGGTCGGTGGCGCGCACCGTGAGCCCCACGACGAAGGCCTTGGCGCCTGCCGAGGTGACCCGCTTGGCGAAGCCGGCGCCGTCGATGCCGATGACCTTGGCCAGCGCCGTGGCCGACCCCGGTGCCTGGGCGGCGGGAATGCGTCCCTTGTCGATGCCGACCTGGAAGACGTTGCGACTGGTCATGAGCGGGGTGTTGGAGGCGCCGAGGATGTCGGCCCGCTTCCCCGCGGTGCGGGTCACGCTCAGCTTCTCGCTCGCCGTCAGGTCGGGCGCCAGCAGCGTCGGCGTCCATGTCGTGTGCCAGGTCCTGTCGTCGGCCAGGGTGAGCGTGGCGTCGACGGCGTAGCGCCACGTCGACGACGAGCCGGCGGCGGTCGCAGTGCCGCTGGCGGTGCCCGTGGGGGCGGCGGAAGACGAGGAGTCCGACGGGCTGGCGGTATCGGAGGGCGTGGTGGCGCTCTGGCTCGCACTGGTCGACCCTGCGGCGTCGGTCGCCGACAGGTCCCACGCCCAGGTGAGCGTGGCCGTGGCCCGCTTGTCGTTGCTCGCGTCCCTGGCCACCGAGGTCACGGTGACGGTGCGCTTCGCGGACGCGAGGTCGCCCACCGCGGCGGCCACCGAGGTCGTCGCCGCTTCGCCCGTCGAGCCGTCGAACGGGATGCCGGTCAGGGCGCCGTTCGCGAGACCGGCCGCCAGCGCCTTCGCGGCGTCGTCCGGCCCGGGCGGCGGGTTGACCGCGTTGCAGCCCGCGAGGGCCGCCACCGCGACTGCGAGGGCGCTGAGCGCAGCGACGGTGGTCGGCCTCCCCGGTCTCATGGAATCCATCCTCACACGTCGTCCGGTAGGGGGTGGTGCACCACCGCCCTCGCGGAGCGCACGGGTGGGGGTGGCCTCGCCGTCGGTGCGGCCATCGACCCCGGGTTCGGTCACGGTTGGGCCTCGGGAGGCAACCCGCTCACCAGCGCCCTGCAGTCCCACGTCTACAGCTGGCAGCCGGTCCACCGCGGTGGCCACCCGTCGGCGACGACCAACCCGGGCGCGCGGATCATCCGCGACCTCGGCCACTTCCCGGCCGGCCAGTCGAGGAGCGACTTCTACGGCGCCTGAGCACCAGGGGTCGCGTCCGGCCGGTCCGGCGCGTCCCGACCACCCGCCGTCGGTCGAGGGTGTCGCGCTCGAGCTCGACGACGATCATCGGGCGCCCGGCGCCGGTGATGACGGCAGGGGGGCCGGCTCAGCGCGCGGCGACCGCGGTGGCGATCCGGTCGAGGGCCTGCTCGAGGATGGGGCCGGTGGTCGCGAAGTTGAGCCGGGCGAAGCGGTGCTCGGGGGCACCGAAGGCCGCGCCGTCGCTCAGCGCCACCTGCGCGTGCTCGAGCAGCCAGGTGGCGGGCTCGACCTCGAGGTCGAGGGCCGACAGGTCGAGCCAGGCGAGGTACGTCGCCTCGTTGCGGCGGTGCTCGACCCCGGTCATCGTCGCGACCGCGTCGGCCACGAGCGTGGCGTTGGAGTCGATCCGCTCACGCACGAGGTCCATCCACCCACTGCCCCGCTCGTAGGCCGCGACGTTGGCGGCGATCCCCAGGGTGCCGACACCGATCACCTTCTCGAACGGGAGCGCCCGCCAGGCCGCGTCGTCGGCGTCGTTGCTCGTCACGACCTGCGCGCAGGTCAGGCCCGGCACGTTCCACGCCTTGCTGGCGGAGGTGACGGTCACGGTGTGGGCGGCGGTGGCCGGTGAGAGGGCGGCATACGGCAGGTGCGTGCCGTCGAGGACGAGAGGGGAGTGGATCTCGTCGGAGACCACCCGGGCCCCATACCGCTCGACGACCTCTGACAGCCCGAGCAGCTCGTCACGGGTGTGCACGTGCCCGAGGGGGTTGTGCGGGTTGCAGAGGATCACGGTGCGGGCCCCCGCGAGCAGAGCCGACTCGACCGCCTCGAGGTCGAGCAGCCACGGGGCGTCGTCGGCCGGGGTGGCCCGCAGCATCGGCACCGGGACGTGGCTACGGCCCCCCAGCCGCACGACGTCGAAGAACGGCATGTAGGCCGGCGTGGGGATGACGACCGGAGCGGGCTCGCAGAGGGTCTCGAGGGCCAGGCCGACGCCCTTGACGACGTTGGGCACGAGGTGCACCCGGCTGGGGTCGAGCGTCCAGCCGTGCTCCCGCTCGTACCAGCCCGCCAGCGCATCCCCGAGGCCGCTGTGCTGCGCGTCGAGGGGGTAGCCCAGCGACTCCTCGTCGAGCGCCCGGCGCACCGCCTCCAGCACCGCGGGTGCGGTCGGGAAGTCCATCTCGGCCACCCACAGGGGCAGGACCTCGTCGGAGTAACGGCTCCACTTCGCCGTACGGCGGGCCCGCAGCTGCGTCGGGGTGAGGGCGTCGAGGTCGACGAGGGGCTCCATACGGCACATCCTGCCCCAGCAGGGCCCGCACCTCACCCGTCGCCCGCGGGCGACGGGCTGGTCCATGGCCTAGGTTGGGGGCATGTCGCGCCCGCATTCCGCTGCGATCATCGAGGACTCCTGGCACCGTCAGCTCGACAGCGTCCTGCGGCGCCGTGGGTGGGTCAACCGCGTGATCGGGCACGTCGGCTACGGCTCCTCCGACTTCGTGCGCATCTTCGCCCGGGTCGTGCTCAGCCGCAGCAAGGACGACATCGACGACGGGGCGGCGCACGACTCCGGGCTCGACAAGACCTACGGCGGGATGCGCTCGCTCGAGGGACGACGCCGGGGGTGGCGCGTCTTCTTCACGGCCGTCGCGATGGACGTGCCGGTCACCGTGACGGTCGGTGGTCACGTCGTCCACGGCCGCAGCGACCGGTCGGGTCACGTCGACCTCACCTTCCGTGGTCACGCTCTGGCGCCCGGCTGGCACACCGCCACCGTGCGTGCCCAGGGCGGTGACCCGGTGGTCGTCGACGTCTTCGTGGCGAGCAGCGACGTGACCTTCGGCCTGGTCAGCGACATCGACGACACGGTCATCACGACCATGTTGCCGCGGATGTTCCTCGCGGCGTGGAACACCTTCGTCAAGCACGAGGGCAACCGCCGCGTCGTGCCCGGTATGGCGCCGCTCTACCGCGAGCTGCTCGCGGCCCACCCCGGCGCGCCGTGCGTCTACCTCTCGACGGGGGCGTGGAACACCGCACCGTCGCTGACCCGGTTCCTGCGGGGCCACGGCTACCCTCTGGGGCCGCTGCTGCTGACCGACTGGGGACCGACTAACACGGGCTGGTTCCGCAGCGGGAGCGAGCACAAGCGCCAGTGCCTCGACCGGCTGGTTCGTGACTTCCCCGGCATCAAGTGGGTGCTGGTCGGTGATGACGGTCAGCACGACATCACCGTCTACAGCGACTTCGCCGAGGCGCGGCCCGAGTGCGTCGAAGCGGTGGCCATCCGCCAGCTGACGCCCACCGAGCAGCTGCTCTCGCACGGCATCCCGGTGCCGACGGACGAGCTGTCGCGCTCGACGCGCGTGCCCCGCGAGATCCCGGTCTTCTACGCACCCGACGGCTTCGGGCTGCTGAAGATCCTGCGCCAGGCCGGCAAGGTCGGGGGGTCGCGCGGCGACATCGCGCCCCCGCCGGACGACATCGTGGTCTAGACAGGTCTGGACGACGCTCCCGCGAGCTCCCATCGGTGCGTCGGAGCCACCCACGCGGGTCCGCCCGGGCGTGCTGCGCGGATGGCATGATGGCCTCGTGCCTGAGCTGCCCGAGGTCCAGGCGCTCGTCGACTTCCTCGCCGAGCGCACACAGGGGCTCGCCGTGGCCTCGCTCGAGCTGGCCTCGTTCTCGGTGCTCAAGACCTTCGACCCCCCGCCCTCGTCGCTCGCGGGGGCACCGGTCGACGGGGTGAGCCGCCACGGCAAGTTCCTCGACCTCGACGTCGACGGCACGCACCTGGTCTTCCACCTCGCGCGGGCGGGCTGGCTGCGGTGGTCCGACGAGCTTCCCCAGACCGTCGTGCGTCCGGGCAAGGGGCCGATCGCGCTGCGTCTGCGGCTCTCCGACGGGTCGGGCTTCGACCTCACCGAGGCCGGCACGAAGAAGTCGCTGGCGGCCTACCTGGTGCGCGACGTCGCCGACGTGCCGCGCATCGCCGGGCTCGGGCCCGACCCCCTGGCCGCCGACTTCGCGCTCGAGCGCTTCGCCTCGATGCTCGAGGGCCGACGCACCCAGGTCAAGGGCCTGCTGCGCGACCAGCAGTTCCTCGCCGGCATCGGCAACGCCTACTCCGACGAGATCCTGCACGTGGCCCGCATGTCCCCCTTCGCGATCGCCGGCAAGCTGGCCCCGCCCGACGTCGAGCGCCTGTACGAAGCGATGCGCGACACCCTCGCCGGCGCCGTCCTCGCCGCCTCGGGCAAGCCCGCGAAGGAGCTCAAAGACGCCAAGCGCGAAGGCATGAGGGTGCACGGCCGGACCGGCGAGGTCTGCCCGGTGTGCGGCGACACCGTGCGCGAGGTGTCCTTCGCGGACAGCTCGTTGCAGTACTGCGCGACGTGCCAGACCGGGGGCAAGCCGCTGGCCGACCGCCGGATGAGCCGGCTGCTGAAGTAGGGAGCAGCCCGGCGGTCCTACTCCACCGCGGCGGCCAGCCACGCGTGCACCAGCGGCACGACCCCCGCTCCCTCGCCGGAGGCCGCCGCGACGCGCTTCATCGAGGTCACCCGGAGGTCGCCCGCCGCGAAGATGCCCGGCACCGTCGTCTCGAGCGAGTCGGGCGGTCGTCCCTCCCGCCACAGCGCAGCAGGGACGTCGCGCCCCGTCAGCACGAAGCCGCGGTCGTCCCGCGCGACGCTGTCGGGCAGGAAGTCGGCGCGGGGCTCCGCGCCCAGCAGCAGCACCAGACCGGAGGCCTCGACCCGTTGGGTGGACCCGTCGCGCCGGTCGCGCAGGGTGAGCCACTGCAGCCACCCGTCACCCCCGCCGTCGACGACCTCGGTGTGCGAGCGCACGTCGACGAGCGGGTTCGCCGTCACCTCCCGCACCAGGTAGTCCGACATCGTGGCGGCCAGCCCCTCGCGCCGGACGACGATCGTCACCTGCTTCGCGAAGCGCGCCAGGTGCACGGCTGCCTGCCCCGCGGAGTTGCCACCGCCCACGACGACCACGTGCCGCCCGGTCATCGACGGCGCCATGGTCGTGGCGGCGCCGTAGGTCACCCCGAGGCCCACCATGGCCTCGACCGACTCGACGTCGAGCCGCCGGTAGGCCGCGCCGCTGGCGACCACGACCGCGCGGGCGCGCACGATGCTCCCGTCCTCGAGCACCACCCGGTGCGGCTCGTCACGCCGGTCCGAGGCCACCAGCGAGGTCACCGGCGTGCCGACGAAGAAGCGGGCTCCGAAGCGCAGGGCCTGCATGCGGGCCCGCTGGGCCAGACGCATCCCCGAGATGCCCCGGGGGAAGCCGAGGTAGTTGCGGATCATCGAGCTCGTCCCGGCCTGCCCACCCACGGCCTCCGACTCGAGCACGACGGTGGTGAGGCCCTCGGAGGCGCCGTACACGGCGGCAGCGAGGCCTGCAGGCCCGGCGCCGATGACGAGCAGGTCGGTCACGTGGCCGGGGTCGAGGTCGGCGGGGGTGCCGTACATCGCGGCGCCGAGCTCGGCGATCGTCGGCGCGCTGCGCACGTCCTCGGGTCGCACGACGTCGTCGGCCACACCCTCCGGCCGGCGCAGGAGGTTGTGCACCAACGGGAAGCGGGCTCCCTCGCCCGCGGCGGCGACCACGGCCCTGCCGACCTCGGAGTCGGCGTGGTACTTGCGGTGCGGCAGGCCCATGCGCTGGAAGTAGTCGAGCAGCTGGGCCACCTGCGCCGACTTGACGTCGAACACCACCTGAGCGCCGTCGACCTCGACCGTGCCGGTCGACCACGACCAGTCCGAGAGCAGCTCGCCGACCGCGGTGTGGAACTCTTCGTCGCGAGGGGCGGTCGGGATGCCGAGCCAGGTGTCGAGCCGCCCCTCGGCCATGGCCTCCCGCAGGCGAGGCAGGTTCGATGAGTAGCGTCCGGTCGGGAGCAGGGCGATGCGGCGGGCGGTCGCGCTGGTCGCGTGCACGGCGTCGAGGGCGGCGAGGCCGTCGCCGTCGGGCAGCTCGGACTGGGCGCACACCATCGCGATCGGCCGCTGGTCGGTGCGCAGCTCCGCGGCCCGCTCCAGGAGAGCGGCAGCGCTGCCGACGACCTGCACGTCGTAGTCGCGGGCGTAGCGCGAGGTGAAGACCTGCTCGACCGCCGCCCGGCGCTCGTCGTCGGCGGCGAGGAGGATGACCGGCGGACCGGTCGACGGGAGCATGTCTGGCATGTCACCGGCAACCGCTCGTGGCGCGTCGGTGTTCCTGGTGGTCGCGGCGCCGGTCAGCCCGCGATGGCCCGGGCCACCTCGAGACCCGAGCGCCAGGCGCTCTCCACCCGCGGGGGCCCGTCGGGGCTCCACTGGTCTCCCGCCAGGCCGAGGCGACCTTCGACGTGATGGGTGGCGTCGTGGGCGGCGCTCGACTTGGCCAGGCTCCACCGGTGGACGTGGCTCCAAACCGGAGTCCCTGTGTGCAGCAGGCGGTCGAGGGCAGCGGCCACGACCGGGGCCGTGGCCTGCGGGTCGTCGAGGTGGCGACCGGCGAGCTCGGGCGTCGTGTGGGCGACGAGGACCGGCGCACCGTCACCGCGTCGCGACCCGTCGTCGGCGACGAAGGTGAGGTCGTCGTCGTCGTTGACGAAGGCTGCGTCGAGGTCCCAGGTGCGCTCGGCGAAGCCGCACGCGACGGCGATGACCGGGTCTGAGGCCAGCCAGGTCAGCCCCGGCAGATCACCGGCGAGCCGTGACGCCTGGGCGTCGGGCATCGCCAGCACAACCGGTCCCTGCGGCAGTGCGCCGAGGTCGGTCACGTCGCTCTCGAGCTCGACGTCGATCCCGGTGAGCAGGTCGCGCACGAGGCTGCGCAGCCCCCCGGGAGTGGCCCAGCGGGTGGGTCCGCTCTTGCTCGTCGGCTCGGACCCGCTCGACAGCACCGCGAAGGTGTCGGTCCACGGGCGCGCCAGCCCCCGCTCCTCCCAGCGAGCGACCTGGGCGGCGAAACCGTCGTCCTTGACCGTGAAGTACCCCGCACCGAGGTCCACCCGCCGGTCGTCGACCAGGGGTGAGGCCATCCGTCCGCCGGGCGCCCGGCCGCGGTCGAGCACGCGGCACGCCATCCCGAGGCGCCCCAGCTCGACGGCGCAGGCGGCCCCGGCGATGCCGCCGCCCACGATGGTCACGGTGTCTGTCATGGTGCGCGCGTACCCCCGCCTGTCTCCGGCCAACCCGGGCGCCCCGGTGGGCAGTGACAGAATCGTCCCATGACGATGCCCCAGGTCTCCCCCGCCGACCTCCCCGACGACGCGCTCGTGCTCGACGTACGCGAGCAGGACGAGTGGGACGAGGGCCATGCGCCCCAGGCCGTGCACATCCCGCTCTCCCAGCTCGTGGAGCGGCTGGGCGAGCTTCCGCACGTCGACGGCACCCTGCCCGTGACCTGCAAGGCCGGCGGCCGCTCGGCCCAGGCGGTGACGTGGCTGGCCCAGCAGGGCTACGACGTCGCCAACGTCGACGGCGGCATGATGGCGTGGGCCGCCGCGAGCAAGCCGATGGTCGCCGACGGCGGCTCCGCGCCGCGGGTGAAGTAGCGATGCAGATCCTCTCCATCCAGTCGCACGTCGCCTACGGTCACGCCGGCAACTCGGCGGCGGTCTTCCCGCTGCAGCGGCTCGGGCACGAGGTCTATCCCGTGCTGACGGTGACCTTCTCCAACCACACCGGCTACGGCACCACCCGTGGCCCCCTCATCGCCCCCGACGACGTGCGCGAGGTCATCCGCGGCGTCGAGGACCGTGGTGCCTTCCCAGGAATCGATGCTGTGCTGTCGGGTTACCAGGGCGCCGAGGCGGTCGGCGAGGTCGTGCTCGACGCCGTGGCTCGCGTCAAGGCCGCCAACCCGGCCGCTGTCTACGCCTGTGACCCCGTGCTCGGTGACGTCGGCCGCGGCTTCTACGTGCGCGAGGGCATCCCGACCTTCATGCGTGACCACGTCGTGCCCGCCTCCGACCTGGTCACGCCCAACCAGTTCGAGCTTGAGTTCCTCGCGGGCCGCGAGGTCGCCACCCAGGCCGACCTGCTGGCCGCCGCCGAGGTGGTGCGCGCCAGCGGTCCCCGCACGGTGCTCGTCACGAGCGTGCTCACCTCGGACACCCCGGAGGGCGAGATCCAGATGGTCTGCGTCAGCGACGAGGGTGCGTATGCCGTCTCCACCCCCCTGCTCGACATGACCGTCCGCGGTGGCGGCGACGCCACGGCCGCGATCTTCCTGGCCCACACCCTCACCGACGGCCCGCGCGTCGCCCTCTCGCGCACGGCAGCGTCGATGTACGCCGTGCTCGAGGCCACCCACGCCGCCGGGCGCGAGGAGATGATGCTCATCGGTGCGCAGGAGGCCATCGCCCATCCCGACGAGCGCTTCGCGGTCGTGACGCTGTGACCGAGGAGGGTTGGTGACGCTCGCGGTCACGGGCTCCACCGGCCGCCTCGGAGCCCGGGTGGTCGCCCTGCTCGGTGACGCGGTCGGCCGTCTGGTCGTCCGTGATGCCGGCCGCGCGCCGCACCTGCCGTGGGCACCCGAGGTGACCGTGGCGGCATACGGTGACGGCGACGCCGCCCGTGCCGCCCTGGCGGGGGTCGACCTGCTCCTGATGGTGTCGGCGGCGGAGTCGTCGACCCGCCGGCAGGAGCACCGCAGCTTCGTCGAGGCGGCGGCTGCGGCCGGGGTGGGGCACGTGGTCTACACCTCCTTCGCGAGGGCATCCCCCGACGCGCTCTTCACCCTCGGGCGCGACCACGCCGACACCGAGGCAGCGATCCGCGCGAGCAGGATGCGCTTCACGATCCTGCGCGACTGTTTCTACACCGACGTGCTCACGCTCTTCGCCGACGGGCAGGGCGTCATCCGGGGGCCGGCAGGTCAGGGGCGGGTTGCCCTCGTCACCCGCGACGACGTCGCCGACGCCGTCGTGGCGGTGCTGCGCGACCCCGGCGCCCACGACGGCGCGACCTACACGCTCACCGGACCCGAGGCGGTGACCCTCACCGAGGCCACCTCCCGAATGAGTACGGTCCTGGGAAGATGCTTCCGGTATGAGGACCAGACGCTCGAGCAGGCCTACGCCAGCCGGCGCCAGTGGTCGCAGGAGCAGTGGCAGCTCGATGCCTGGGTCAGCACCTACACCGCCATCCGCGACGGCGAGGTCGCCGAGGTCACCGGTGACGTCGAGCGGCTGACCGGCCACGCGGCCAGCCCGCTCGAGGCAGCTTTGCGCCCCTAGCTGGCGGTCGCCGACCATCGGCGGGGCGTGACCTTCCCGGGGGCCGCGTCCAGTGCCACGATGGGGTCACCCATCGACGAGAGGACGTCGCCTGTGCGTGTCGAGAACATCATCGCTGACCTCCATGTCGAGGACATCGAGTCGGCGAAGGACTTCTACATGGGCTTCCTCGGCCTGCAGGAAGAGGGGCTGGGTCTCGACTGGGTCACCCGCCTGCGGTCCCCGCAGACCGGGGCAGTCGTGCAGCTCGTGAGCCGTGATGCCACGGCACCCGAGGACCCGGTCGTCTCGGTCTTGGTCGACGACGTCGACGCGGCCTACGACATCGCACTGCGAGGCGGGTACGAGATCGTCCACGCGCTGCGTGTCGAGGCTTGGGGGGTGCGTCGCTTCTTCGTCCGCGCACCCGACGGCAACGTCGTCAACGTCGTGGGGCACCGGGCCTGAGGGGCCGGCCGGCCGGCCCCCC
>JALYVC010000418.1 GCA_030853445.1 Actinomycetota bacterium
GTACGAGCCCGGCACGTGGGTGTACGCCGAGTGTCACGCCTCCCCGTCCACACCTGGTTCACTGGCCACCCAGGTGCTCGTCCTCGACGACGATGTCGTCGCCCTGCCGGGCGACGTGGACCCCGTCCGAGCCGCTGCGGTTGGCAACTCCGGCACCGCCGCTTACCTCCCGCTCATCCACGACGCCGACCTCCAGCCAGGAGAGACCGTCCTGGTGCTAGGCGCCACCGGGGCGGTCGGACAGATCGCCGTTCAGGTGGCCCGCCACCTCGGCGCCGGGCGCGTCATCGGCGTGGGACGGGACCTTGGCGTCCTGCATCGTCTCAGCGGCCTCGGCGCCGACGCGGTCGTCGAGCTGCGGACAGGTGAGGCCACCCACGACCTGGCGGTCCGGCTGCTCGCGGCGGGCGGGCCGGTCGACGTCGTGCTGGACGGCATCTACGGCCGACCGCTCGAAGCCGCACTGCAGGTCTGCGCCCCTCGGGCGCGGGTGGTCAACATCGGCAACCTCGCGGGGCCGGTCGCCCAGGTCCCCGCCGGGCTGCTTCGGGGCAGGCAGCTGACTCTCTCCGGCTTCGCGGCCCTGCACCTCGGTCTGGAGGCCAAGGAGGCGGCACTGACCTGGTTGTGGAGCGCGCTACGGGATGGCCACCTGCAGGTGGACACGCTCGTCTTCGACCTCGACGACCTGCCGGCCGCCTGGGCGCGGCAGGCAGCCTCTCCCCACGCCAAGTGCGTCGTGGTCCCCAACCCCAACCTACTCGACCTCAGCAGGGCCAACGCATGACGCTGAGCCCGCCCCCCATGGACGTCGACTGCCTCGTCGTCGGTGGCGGCCCGGTCGGCCTGCTCACCGCCGTCCTGCTCGGCCAGGCCGGCCTGCAGGTCGCCGTGGTCGAGCGCTGGGCGCAGCGCTACCCCCTGCCCCGAGCCTGCACCATCGACCACGAGGCGCTCCGCATCCTGCAGGCCGCCGGCATCATGGCCGAACACGCCAACCTGTTCGAGCCTTCCCGCGGAGAGCGCGGCGGCTACCAGTTTCGCAACGGCGACGGCGAGCTGCTCCAGGCCATCGACTGGAACAGGCCGGCCGAGTCCGGATGGGCCAATACCAACGGCTTCCACCAGCCGGACCTGGAGGCCGTGCTCGAGGAGGTCGCTGCGGCGGCCCCGGGGGTCACCGTCCACCGGGGCTGGGCGTTCACCGACACCTCCGAGGACGACGCCGGTACGACGAGCCGTCTCAAGGCCACCGACGTCCCCACCGTCGTCTCCACCGTCCGCAGCCGCTGGCTCGTCGGTGCCGATGGGGCCAACAGCACGGTGCGCACGCACCTCGGTATCGAGGTCGGTGACTCCGGGTTCGAGGCCGACTGGCTGGTCGTGGACTATCGGCCACTGGTCGAGGAGACTTGGGACGCCTTCGTCGTGCAGTACTGCGATCCCCGCCAGCCGGCGACCGCCGTACGGAGCGGGCCCGGGCGGCGACGTTTCGAGTTCATGCGTCGCGCGGACGTCACCCCCGAGGAGATGGGCCGGGAGGCCACCGCCTGGGCGCTCATGGCCCCCTGGGGGGTGACCCCCGAGACCGCCGAGCTCGAGAGGCACGCCGTGTACACCTTCCGCGGGCGCTGGGCACGGACCTGGCAGGTGGGCCGGACGTTCTTGGCCGGGGATGCCGCGCACCTGATGCCTCCGTTCATGGGGCAGGGCCTGTGCGCGGGCCTTCGCGACGTCCGGGCGCTGGCCTGGCGACTGTCCCTGGTGCACCGCCGACTGGCCGACCCCGCCATCCTGGACAGCTACGGGCCCGAGCGCGCGGGCCACGTCCGCGAGATCATCGACGCGGCCGTGGACGCGGGGCGGATCATCTGCGAGCTCGACCCCGCCCGGGCCGCAGCCCGCGATGCCGAGATGCGCCGAGAGCTCTCCGACCCCGGTGCGGTCAAGGAGCCACCACACCCGCGTCTGGGGCACCCGTCGATCACCGTCTCGGGTCAGGAGGCCGCCGGTCGGCTCGCCCCCCAAGGCCGCGTGCGGGTGGGCACCACCACCGGGTTGTTCGACGACGTCCGTGGAGGGGACTGGCAGCTCGTCAGCCGGACCGGCATACCGGCGCTGGACGAGGCGACCGCCACGTGGTTCGCCGACATCGGCGGCACGGTGACCCAGGTCTCCCCCGCCGGGTCGGTGGCCGACGTCGACGGTGTGTATGAGCGCTGGTTCACCGCGCACGCCTGCGATGTCTTCATCTCCCGCCCGGACTTCTCCGTCTTCGGCGTCGGGTGCGCGGCCGACGTGCCGGCGCTGCTCACCCAGCTGCGGGCGGCGTTAGGCACAGCGGGAGGGGTGCGATGACGCTCGCCACCGACCCGGCGCTGTTCCGGGAGACGCTGGGCCACTACCCGACGGGGGTCGTCGTCGTCACCGCCATCGACGACGGCGGCACACCGACGGGAATGGTCGTGGGCTCCTTCTCGTCCGTCTCGCTCGACCCGCCGCTGATCGCGTTCTTCCCGGCCACCTCGTCCTTCAGCTTCGACCGGCTCCGGACGGCTTCCGCCTTCTGCGTCAACGTCCTGGCCGCCGACCAGGAGCCGCTGTGCCGACAGCTCGCGGGGGGCGGGGAGAAGAAGTTCGAGGGGGTGCGGTGGCGCCCGGGACCGCTCGGGTCGCCCGTCCTCGACGGCGCGGTGTCCTGGATCGAGTGCACCTTCTCCGACGTCCGCGAGGCAGGCGACCACTTCATCGTCCTGGGCCTTGTCCACACTCTGGCCGTTGAGCGATCGACCCTGCCGCTGTTGTTCTTCCAGGGTGGGTACGGCCGATTCGCCCCCGGGTCCTTCGTCGCCACCCCCGATCCGGAGCTGATCGCCGCGGCCCAGCTGGCTGAGAGCATCAGACCGTCGCTCGAGGCCCTCAGCGAGGAGCTCGCGGTCAACTGCAGCGTCGTCGCCCGGATCGGCTGGGACGCCGTCCAGGTCCTCGCCGCCAACCGCAGTCCCGTGGCCGAGCCGTTCCCTCTCGGCCACCGCCAACCGCTCATCCCCCCCTTCGGCGCGGTCTTCCTGGCCGATGCACCGGCCAACGAGGTCGACGAGTGGTTCCGCCGCGCCCGGGTCGACTGCGATGTCGGCCGCGCCCACCTGCAACGGGTGCGTGAGCGCGGCTACTCGATGCTGCTCGACCACCCTGCGACCCACCGCCGTCACCACGAGGCGCTGGCCGCGTTCGAGGCTGCCGACCGGCTACCCCGCCACGAACGCGCCGTGACGGCGGCGACCTCGGAGCTGGCCGACCTCTTCTGCCCCGACCTCGACCCGGCCAGGCGCTACGACCTGGCCAACCTGGTCGTCCCCGTGCCGACCGCGGCGGGGCAGCCGTCGATAGCACTGCGGATGACCGGTCTGCCCGCCGCCGCGTCGACGATGCAGATCCACCACTGGATCGACCGGCTCCGGCTGGTCGCCACCACGAAAGAGAATTGACCCGATGGTCATGCGCATCAGCCGACTCGCCGACGCCGAGGCCTTCTCCCCGCCGGGGCACACCGGCGTCGGCCCGCTGCGGCTTCAGGGCGGGGTCGGCACCCCCACCGCGCAGATCACCGTGGTGCTCTCCCACTATCTGCCCGGCGGCCGGGCGGAGGTCAGCCCGCAGCCCGTGGAGACGGTGTACGTACTGGTGAGCGGCGAGCTGACGATGGTCAGCGACGGCGTCGAGGCTGTCCTGCGGCCCTTCGACTCGGTGCACTTCACCCCCGGCACCATCCGCGAGGTGGTCAACCGCAGCCCGCTACCCGCGAGCATGCTCGTCATCAGGCCGGTGACCCCGTGACCGCCCTCCCCGCCGCCCACCAACCACGTGAGGGTGGCACGTTCGACGCCACCGTCGTCACCTTCGCCGCGATAGGCCTCTTCGACAGCCTTGACATCGACCAGCGCGCACGGGCCTTGCTGCCGCGCACCGACCCCGGACGCACGCACTGGAACTTCCTGCCCGAGGCCGGTCGGCACGGTCTGGCACTCGGAGAACTGACCCGCACCCAGGAAGTCCTCGCACACCGGTTGGTCGCCGAGTCGATGTCGCTGCCCGCCTACGCCCGGGTGGTGCAGGTGATGAGTAACGAGCACGTGCTGCGCGAGCTGAACCTCTCAGTGTTCGGGCACGTCGCCGCCACCTTCCGGGACGCGCGCGGCTACTTCCTCACCTTCTTCGGCCAGCCCCAGCCCGACACCACGTGGGGCTGGCGCCTTGTCGGGCACCACCTCTCCCTCAACATCACGGTGGTGGACGGAGACCTCCTCACCGCCACCCCGTTCCTGCTCGGTGCCGAGCCCGCCCGCATCGGCCCCTTCCGCATCCTGGGCGAGGAGGAGGACGCGGCCTTCAGCCTGCTAGGGCAGCTCACGCGCGCGCAGCGCTCCGAGGCTGTCATCCACCCCACTCCACCGGCGGACTTCGTCACGCGGACGGTGCCTCGGATCGGCGAGGTCGAACACCCGGCGTACCACGGGGTCGGGCGCCGCGACGCGATGATCACCGACGACGACCGCCGGGCTCTGGCCTACTTCCGCGACCACCCTCGCGGGGTGCGGGTCGGCGACCTCTCCCCGACCCAGCGCACGACCTTCGCCGACCTGCTGGGCCACTTCGTCCACCGCGCGCGGCCGGGCCTCGTCGACGCCGAGATGGATCGGATCGCTGCCGCCGGCGGGGTCGAGGAGCTGCACTTCGCCTGGGCCGGCGGCACGACCATCGACGCGCCGCACTACTTCCGCATCCAAGGCGGGGCGACCCTGGTGGAGTTCGACAATGCCGAAGACGGCGCCAACCACGTGCACAGCGTCTGGCGCTCCCCGTCCTCGGACTTCGCCGACGACCTGCTCATGCAGCACCACCTCGACACCCCCCACGAAGGGCAGCACCCATGAACGTCATCGGTATCCGCCGCAACGGCGGACCGGTCGAGGTCGCCACCCTGTCGCCGGCCCGCGACCGGGTCACCGTGCTGGCCAGCTTGCAGGAGTTCTGGAGCGACGCCCCGGGCTGGCTCGCCCGATCGCCGTCCGGACCCAGCGTCCCCCTGGCCGACGTGGTGCCGGTGCCCCCCGTGCTGCCTGGCGCCCGCGTGCTCTGCATCGGGCTCAACTACCTCAGGCACCTCGCCGAGGGCAGCTACGCCGACCAGGACCTGCCCAAGCACCCGTCGCTCTTCGCCCGGTGGACGGCGTCCCTGTCCGTCGGCGGCGCCCCGGTGCCGGTGCCGTCGAACGAGGACGGGGTCGACTGGGAGGGAGAGGTCGTGGCCTACGTCGGCGCCACCCTCGTCGACGCGACCCCCGAGGAGGCGTTGGCCGCCGTCGTGGGGTACTCCACGTTCAACGACGTCACCTCGAGGCGGGCGCAGAAGCTCACCAGCCAGTGGATCCTGGGCAAGAACGGAGACGGCTCGGGCCCGCTCGGACCCCTCGTGCCGGCCGTGGAGGTCGGAGACCTGCGCGACGGGCTGCGGGTGCAGACCCGGGTCAACGGCCGGACGGTGCAGGACGGCTCGACCGCCGAGATGGTCTACACCGTCGGTGACACCCTGTCCCTGATCTCGTACACCCTCACGCTGCACCCCGGTGACCTGCTGGCCACCGGCACACCGTCCGGCGTCGGCTACGCCCGCAACCCGCCGTGGCTGCTGCACCCCGGCGACACCGTCGAGGTCGAGGTCGAACGGCTGGGCACGCTCACCAACCCCGTCGTGGGCAACGACCGCCGCCACCGCCCCACCGATACCCCCACCCCCTCCACCGAAGGAGCCCGACCGTGAGCCCCTCGCCCGTCGTCGACCACAAGACCTACGTGCCGTCCCAGCCGCTGCCCCCACCGCGCACGGGCGTGCTGACCCCCTTCGAACCCGGCACGCGCACGCTCGAGGCTGGGTACCGAATCGCCCCGCCCTTCAGGGACCTGCCCGTCGACGTCGTCCTCGAGAAGGACGTGGCCATCACGCTGCGCGACGGCGTGACCATCTACGTCGACGTCTTCCGGCCGGTCACCACCGAGCCGGTGCCCGTCATCGTGTGCTGGAGCCCCTACGGCAAGGGCCAGGGCACGTCGCCCAGCGTGATGGGCGTGTTCGGCCTCGTGGGTCTCAACAACGCAGTGGTGTCCGGGCTGGAGAAGTTCGAGGCCCCCGACCCCGCCTACTGGTGCGCCCAGGGGTACGCCGTCTGCAACCCCGACCCCCGCGGTGTCGTGGACTCCGAGGGGGACAGCGTGCTGTGGGACCGGCAGGAGGGCATGGACTGCTACGACCTTGTCGAATGGCTCGCCGAGCAGAGCTGGTGCACCGGCAAGGTGGGCATGAGCGGCACGTCGTACCTGGCCGTGGCCCAGTGGTTCACCGCCGCCGAGCAGCCGCCGCACCTGACCGCGATCAACCCGTGGGAGGGCGTCAGCGACGTCTACCGCGACCTCGTGCTGCGCGGTGGCATGCCCGACACGGGGTTCGCCCAGCAGCTGCAGGACGGCAGCTTCTTCGGGAAGAACGCCAAGGAGGACATCCTCGCCGAGGTCGAGCAGCACCCGCTCTTCGACGAGCTGTGGGCCGACAAGGTCCCGGCCTTCGACCGGATCACCGTGCCCGCCTACGTGGTCGCCAGCTACTCCAACACGTTGCACACCGCCGGCACCTTCCGCGCCTGGCGCCGGATGGCGTCACCCGACAAGTGGCTGCGGATCCACAACACCCAGGAATGGCCGGACTATTACGACGAGGCCAACGTCGAGGACCTGCGCCGCTTCTTCGACTACTACCTCAGGGACGTTGACAACGACTGGGAGCAGACGCCGCGGGTGCGGTACTCCGTACTCGACCTGCAGGGCGGCGACCAGGTGGGCCTGCCTGCGCAGGAGTTCCCGCCCGCCGACGTCTCCTCGATCCGGTACTTCCTCGACGGCCGAACCCGCGGCCTGAGCACCGAGCCCCCGACCCACGCCGTGCCGGTGTCGTACACCGTCGGCGCGAACCCGGCTGCGGCCTCCTTCCTCACACGGTTTGCCGAGGACACCGTGCTGGTCGGCTACCCCAAGGCCCACCTGTGGGTCGAGGCGCGCGACAGCGACGACATGGACCTCTTCGTGCTGGTCCAGAAGCTCGACGCGAACGGCACCCCGCTGCAGGCCTTCACCGTCCCCAACCGCAGCGCCATGGCCCACGACCTCACCGACCACGGCGCGACCATCCTGAAGTACAAGGGCTGCGACGGGCGGCTGCGGGTCTCTGCCCGCCACCTCGACTCCGAGCTGTCCACCAACGACGTCCCGGCGCACACTTTCGACCGCGTCGAGAAGCTCGCGCGCGGGCAGGTCGTCGACGTGCAGATCGACCTCATGCCCCTCGGCCTGTCCTTCAAGGCCGGGGAGCAGCTGCGTCTCGTCGTCAGCAGCAAGAACCTGCTCGGCACCTTGATGCCCGGCATCCGCGAGTACGAGCCAGCCAACACCGGCCAGCACGTGATCCACACCGGGGGCGGGCACGCCTCCTACCTGCAGCTGCCCGTCCAGGCAGCTCCCACCGACTCCATGAGCAAGGGACCACGATGACCACCACCAGTGAGACCAGCACGATCACCGCGACCACGCTGACGGACCCCACGGTGCGCCTGGCCGGAGAGGACCGCGACGACACGATCGAGGGCTACGAGCTGCGTGCGGCGCGGCGCGCCCTGTCCCTGCTGAAGTCCACCCTCGGCCGCGAGCGGCTGCTCGAGCTGCTGAGCGCAGAGATCGCTGGCGGCACCGCCTACCTGCGAGAGCACGTCGAGCGCTCCGCCGGCGAGGAGATCAGCGGTACAACGGTCCTTCGCGCGCACGGCACCACCGCTACCGGGTTCACCGGCTGGCTCGCGCAGGCCTTCGGCCGTGAGGACGTGCTCATCGCCGGGCACCCCGAGCACTACTCGATCCATGCGTCGGGCGGCCGGGTCAACATCGTCGAGACCCTCGGTGCACACGTGTGCTCCTTCTTCATGAGCCCGTGGAACGACGCCACCGACCCTGCGTCCACGGCCCCTGCGTCCACCGCCCCTGCGTCCACCGCCCCTGCGTCCACGGCTCCTGCGGGGGACGACGGGGCCACCCACCGGCGCCGCTCACGGATGGCCCTCGAGGACGGGACCGTCGTCGGCTCCATCGCCAACAGCTTCTTCGACGAACAGGACGGCTTCTCCGTCCACCTTTCGGTGACGCTGCCGGCCACCTGCGGGCACGAGGTGGTCGAGCACCACCTCGAGCACTTCGCCGTCGAGTTCCGCAGCTGGATCCTGCGGGCCGCCCAGGAGCTCACACCGGATCGGCGATGAACCCTCCGCACCCTGCCCCGTTGCTGACGGCGCTCGTCGACGACAGTCAACCGGACCGTGAGCTGGTGCGCGTGGGGTCGAAGTCCCTGACCCGCTCACAGCTGCTCGCCGCGTCGTCCGCCCTGGCCCACGACGTCACCGGGGCCGGAGTCGTCGCCATCCACGCCACGGCGTCCCTGGAGACCCTCGTGGGCGTCGTCGGGTGCCTCCTGGCCGGGACGCCATTCGTCCCGCTGCCTCCCGACGCCGGACCGACCGAGCGCAGCCACATCCTGCAGCACTCAAGAGCCACGCTCCTGATCGGAGACGGCGCTCACGAGGCGGACCCGCCGATCTCCACGCTCTCGGTCGACGTCAGGGCGAGGACCCCGTCCGGGCCGACCCCGCCATCGCCTGACCCGCACACGACGGCGTGCCTGATGTACACCTCGGGCACCACCGGACTGCCCAAAGGAGTCGTCCTGTCCCACGCCGCCATCGCCGCCGGGGTGGACGGGCTCGCCGATGCGTGGGCCTGGGACGCCGACGACGTCCTCGTCCACGGGCTACCGCTGTTCCACGTCCACGGGCTCCTGCTCGGCGTCGTCGGCGCCCTTCGGGTGGGCTCACCTCTCGTCCACACGGTCCGACCCAGGCCCGAGCTGTATGCCGCCGCGGCCGGCTCGCTCTACTTCGGCGTGCCTACCGTGTGGTCCAGAGTCTGCGCCGACTCCTCCGCAGCCCGCCAGCTCGGCACTGCCCGACTACTGGTCTCGGGGAGCGCCCCACTGCCGATACCCGTCTTCGAGCAGATGACCGCGATCACCGGCCGCTCGCCGGTCGAGCGCTACGGGATGAGCGAGACCCTGATCACCCTCAGCACCCGCCACGACAGCGACCGCCGGCCCGGCTGGGTGGGCGTCCCCGTCGCCGGCGTCCAGACCCGCTTGCGCGACGACGCCGGACAGCCCGTCCCGCCCGACGGGGAGACCTTCGGCAACCTCCAGGTCACCGGGACCACCATGTTCGACGGCTACCTGCACGACCCCGAGACCAGCGACTCGGCGCACACGGATGACGGCTTCTTCCGCACCGGCGACGTCGCAGTGGTCGATCCGTCCGGGGACCATCGCATCGTCGGGCGGGAGTCCGTTGACCTCATCAAGTCCGGGGGCTACAGGATCGGCGCCGGTGAGGTCGAGCAGGCCTTCCTCAGCCACCCGTCCGTACACGAGGTTGCGGTCGTGGGGGTGCCGGACTCCGACCTGGGACAACGGCTCGTCGCCTTCGTCGTCGGCCACGAGGTCGACGTCGCCGCGCTCTCCGACTCCGTCGCCGGCTGCCTGACCTCTCACAAGCGCCCTCGGGAGATCCGCGTCCTCGAAGCACTGCCGCGCAACGCGATGGGCAAGATTCAGAAGCGCCTACTCATGGACGACGGAGAACGTCCCGGTCCCTGACCCCCGAGGAGACAGCCATGTCCCTGACCACGCAGGAGACCGCACGCACGAGTCGCGAGCTGGTCGCCAACCTCGTGCAGTCCGGTGTCGATGCCGCCACCGTCGCCGCCACGCTCAACTTCAGTGCTGAGCGTCTCGCGCGCACCGTCGGCGTCACCCACGACTCCCGCCCCGCCGACGTCTGGCTGCTGCGCGACTTCCTCGACCAGGTCAACCGCGACCGCGGTCACACCCCGATCCCTTGGTCGGTGCTCACGGACG
>JALYVC010000421.1 GCA_030853445.1 Actinomycetota bacterium
TCCGAGGACGGAGCAGGCGTCGGTGCGGCGGGCTGGGGGGAGGGAGCCGGCGCCGGTGCCGCGGGCTCGGGGGAGGGAACAGACGCCGGGACAGCAGCGGCGGCCGCCGGAGTCTCCTCCTCGGGAGCTGGCTCTTCAGCGGCGGGGGCAGGGGCCGCCTGGGCAGGGGCCGCCTGGGCGGCTGGGGCGCTCGGCGCAGAGCTACCGCTCGAGCCGCCTCCGATGACGGCGAGGTCGCCGCCGACCGGCACGGTTGCGTCCTCGTCGACGAGGATCTTGGTGAGCTTGCCGGCATACGGGGAGGGGATCTCGGTGTCGACCTTGTCGGTCGAGACCTCGAGCAGGGGCTCGTCTACGGCGACGTCGTCGCCCTCGGCCTTGAGCCAGCGCGTGACCGTTCCCTCGGTGACCGACTCGCCGAGGGCGGGCATCGTAACGGTCTGTCCCCCACCGGCTCCGGTGTCGCCGTTGCCGGACGCCTCGGGCTCGGAGGTCTTCGGGGTCTCGGCCTGCTCGGCCGACGGGGTGGCAGTCGCGGGGGCCGGCTCGTCGGCGGGCTGCTCGGGCTGCGTCTCGGGCGCGGGCGCGGGCTCGGGCTGCGGCTCGGGCTCGGAGGACGAGCCGGACGAGTCGTCAGCCGCCGCGGGCGCGTCACCGTCGCCGATGACGGCGAGGTCGGCACCGACGGGGACGGTGTCGTCCTCCTGGACGAGGATCTCCTGCAGGGTGCCCGCCACCGGGGAGGGGATCTCGGTGTCCACCTTGTCGGTGGAGACCTCGAGGAGCGGCTCGTCGACGGCAACCTGGTCACCGACGTTTTTCAGCCAGCGGGTGACGGTGCCCTCGGTGACGGACTCGCCGAGGGCCGGCATGGTCACGCGTTCGGACATGAGGGTGGTCTCCTTCGGTTCAGCTGATGCTGCGGGGACGGGGTCCGGCGAGCAGCGGTGTGCCGCTCGGGATGATTGTGGTCGAGCCTGCCACGGATGGGGTCACCGTGCCCACAGCGTCCGTGGCGTGGCGAGGTCGGGACCACGGTGAGTGGTCGCACGAGGCGCCGTGTGGGATCAGGCATGGGCGTGGAGCGGCTTGCCGGCGAGCGCGAGGTGGGCCTCGCCGAGCGCCTCGTTCTGGGTGGGGTGGGCGTGCACGAGGGCGGCCACGTCGTCGGGAAAGGCTTCCCAGGACACGATCAGCTGAGCCTCGCCCACCTGCTCGCCCATCCGGGCGCCCACCATGTGCACGCCGACGACTGGTCCGTCGGTGCGCCGCACGAGCTTGACGAAGCCCTGCGTGCCGAGGATCTGGGACTTGCCGTTGCCCCCCAGGTTGTACTCGTAGACCTCGACCGAGTCGGCGCCGTACGTCGTGCGGGCGGCCTCCTCGGTCAGACCCACCGAGGCGATCTCGGGGTCGCAGTAGGTGACCCGCGGGATGGCGCTCTCGTCGAGGACGGCGGGAGCGAGCCCGGCGACGTCTTCGGCGACGAAGATGCCCTGGGCGAAACCCCGGTGCGCGAGCTGCAGACCGGGCACGATGTCACCGACTGCGTAGACGCCCGGCAGTGAGGTGTGCAGCCGCTCGTCGGTGGTGACGAACCCGCGGTCCATCGTGACACCGACCTGCTCGAACCCCTGGTCTGCCGTGGCCGGCCCGCGGCCGACGGCGACGAGCAGCAGGTCGGCCTCGATGGGCTCAGCCCCGTCGAGGGCGACCGTCACGACATCGCGGTCCTGGGTGGCCCCCGCGAATCGGACACCGGTGCGCACGGTGATGCCACGCTTGCGGAAGGCGCGCTCGAGGGCCTTCGACGCGGCCGGGTCCTCGGCGGCGACCAGCCGGGGCAGGGCCTCGACCACGGTGACCTCGGAACCGAACGAGCAGAAGACCGAGGCGAACTCGACGCCGATGACACCGCCTCCGAGGACGACGACGCGTCGGGGGACCGAGTCGAGGTGCTGGGCCTGCTCGCTGGTCATCACCCGGCCGCTGATCTCGAGGCCCGGCAGGGTGCGGGCGTAGGAGCCGGTGGCGAGCACGACGTGCCGCCCCGTCAGCCGCTGGTCGCCGACGGCGACGGTGTCGGGTGCCACGAGCCGGCCCCGTCCCTCGACGAGGGTGACGCCGCCCGCCGCGACGAGGCCCTGCAGTCCCTTGTGCAGGCGGGCGACGACGCCGTCCTTGTAGGCGTTGACGGCAGGCATGTCGATGCCGTCGAAGGTCGAGCGGACACCGAACCGGTGTGACTCGCGCGAGCTGTCGGCCACCTCGGCGGCGTGCAGGAGCGCCTTCGTGGGGATGCAGCCGCGGTGCAGGCAGGTGCCACCGAGCTCGGCCTGCTCGACCAGGGCCACGCTCAGACCCAGCTCGACGGCACGCAGCGCGCAGGCATAGCCGCCGCTGCCACCGCCGAGGACGACGATGTCGTAGGTCATCTCGGCTCGAGCCGGCATGGACGCTCCCTCGTGCAGGATCGGTGTCGAGTCCGGTGGTGACGGGTCGCGTGCACCGTCGGACGTGACGGTCATCCTGTCACTCCCCTTGCCCGGGGCGATACCGGGGCTCGGACGAGGACTCGGCCCCCGGGTCTCGGCGCGGTCTGTTCTGCCCGGACCGGGCCTGCCCACCGGCCCCCTCGGATACCCTCCGGTCATGGGAATCCTCGACCGTCTGCGCCGCCGGTCCTCCGGCGACCCACGCCGCACCGACGGCCCCGCCATGGCGGTCGATCGTGCGGCGGTCAAGCAGCACCTGAAGGACTTCGCCGAGAGCCGTCGAGGCGTCGAGGCCTACGTCGAGCCGTCGACCAACGTCAGCGCCGAGAGCCTGATCCTCATCGCGACCGACGGAGAGTGGACGCGTCGGGCCATCGGCTCGCGGCGCGGCGCCTTCGACCTCGCCTCCTCGCTGGGTATCCCGGTCTACGACGTGCTGCTCACCGGTTACCCCCACCGCATGCGAGAGTGGAACAGCGCCCAGCGCAAGAAGGACCGCGGCTGACACCGCACCGAGCACGACCGTCCGTTCCTCTCCACCACCAGCAGGAGCCCCCGATGTCCGGCAAGGCCAAGAAGCCCACCAGCGGCGCAGGTCCCTCCGAGGAGATGAAGGCGAAGTTCCGCGCCGCCCTCGACAAGAAGCAGGCGCACGCCGGCAAGGACGTCTCCGACGACGGCGAGCAGGCCAAGGTCCACGACGCCCACGGCCCGGCCAAGGCCCAGCAGATGTTTCGGCGGAAGTCCGGCGGCTGAGTCAGCCCCCGACGCCCTCGAGCAGGGTCACCAGGGTGCGCACCCCGTAGCCCGTGCCGCCCTTGGGGGTGTATCCGTAGGTACCCCCCGAGTGGTAGGCCGGGCCGGCGATGTCGAGGTGGACCCAGGGGATCGGCTCACCGGCCCGCGTCGTCCCGACGAACTCGCGCAGGAACAACCCGGCGGTGAGCATCCCGCCGTTCGCGTCGCCCTTGTGGGCCAGGTCGGCGAAGGGCGAGTCGAGCTGGGCTCGCAGGTAGGCCGGGAGCGGCATCGGCCAGAGGTCCTCGCCGGCTTCCTGTGCCGCGTCGCAGACCTGCACCCGGAAGGCGTCGTCGTTGCCCATCGCCGCCCCCACCCGGTCGAGGGCCAGGACCTGGGCGCCGGTGAGGGTGGCCACGTCGAGCATCAGGTCGGGATGGCTCTCGCTGGCCAGGGCCATCGCGTCGGCGAGCACCATGCGTCCCTCCGCGTCCGGGTCGAGCACCTCGACGGTCGTGCCGTCGCGCATCGTCACGACGTCACCGGCGCGCTGGGCGTTGGCGTCGGGCATGTTCTCCGCCAGGGCGAGGTAGGCGGTGACGGCGACCGGCAGCTTCAGCCTGGCTGCGGTGAGCACGGCGCCGGCGACGGCGGCCGCCCCCGACATGTCGCTCTTCATCGCCGGCATGCTCGCCCGCGGCTTGATCGACAGGCCACCGGAGTCGAAGGTGATGCCCTTGCCCACCAGGGCGATCGACGGCAGGTCCTGGGGGGCGCCCCGGGGGCGCCACGTGAGCACCACGAGCCGCGGCGGTCGGGCCGAGCCCTGGCCGACCCCGACGATGCCGCCGAAGCCTCCGTGCTCGAGCTGGCGCTCGTCGAGCACCTTCACCCGCACACCGGTGCCGACGAAGCGGTCGCGCACCTCCTGCGCGAAGCTCTGGGGGTGGAGCAGGTTGGGCGGCGCGTTGACGAGGTCACGGCACCAGCTCACGCCTTCGCCCAGGGCGGCGGCGCGGGCGACGGCGGTCCGTACGGCCAGGGAACGAGCAGCCGGGGCGAGCACGGTGACCGCCGGTACCCGCTTGGGCACCGAGCCGGTGCTGGTGACCCGCGGGACCGCGTAGGCGCCGAGGACGGCGCCCTCCGCCGTCGCCGCCACGAGCTCGGGTGCCGGAGCGCACACAGCGGCCGAGGCGCGACCCGACAGGGAGCGCAGCGCCGCGCCGACGGCGCGTCGTACGGGCTCGTGGTGGGGCTCCTCGCCCAGCCCGACCAGCACCACGGTGCCCGCACGCACGCCCGGCACCGACGTGACGCGGGTGAGCTCCTCGAGCCGACCGGTGGCGCCGAGCTCGCGGGCGGCACCCTGCAGGTGCGCGACCGCCTCGGGCGGGAGGTCGACCGCACTGGTGACGAGCGGGCCGTCGTCCCCCCCGCGCAGACCGACGACGAGGGCCTGCACCGACAGGGTCGTGACGGACCGCTCGCTGACGGTCAGCTCGACGGGAGCGCCCGAGGTGGGCAGCCCCGTCGCGGAGGTGGAGCGGGCGCGGCGTGGTGATGCGGCGGTGGTCGGCACAGGGGTCCTTCGCTCGGTACGGTGTCGCCGCCACCCTAGCCACGCCACTCGACGAGGCTGCGGGCCACTACCGTGGAGACCATGTCGGACACCTCTGCCGCCCTCACCGACGTTCCTGCCCGGACGTCCCCGCTCCACGACCGCCACCTCGCCCTCGGCGCCAAGATGGCCGACTTCGGCGGGTGGGACATGCCGATCGAGTACCCCCGAAGTGGCGTGGTTGCCGAGCACACCGCCGTGCGCACCGCCGTCGGGGTCTTCGACGTCAGCCACCTCGGGAAGGCGCGGGTCTCCGGCCCGGGTGCCGTCGACGCGGTGAACGCCCTGTTCACCAATGATCTTCGCCGCATCGGGCCGGGTCAGGCGCAGTACACGATGTGCTGCGACGAGACGGGGGGAGTCGTCGACGACCTGATCCAGTACATCCGGTCGGAAGAGGACGTCTTCCTCATCCCCAACGCCGCCAACACCGCAGAGGTCGTGCGGCTGGTGGCGGGAGCCGTGCCCGACGCAGTCGTGGTGGAGAACCTCCACGACGCCTACGGGGTGATCGCCGTCCAGGGGCCGCAGTCCGACGAGGTGCTCGCGTCGCTGGGGCTGCCGACGGGCCACGACTACATGTCGTTCGTCGAGGTCGACTGGCAGGGGGCGCCGCTCATCGTGTGCCGCACCGGCTACACCGGTGAGCGCGGTTACGAGCTGCTGCCGTCGTGGGAGGGGGCGCCTGCCCTCTGGGACGCCCTGCTCGAGGCGGCGGCTCCGTATGGCGGCCTGCCCTGCGGTCTGGGCGCCCGCGACACGCTGCGCACCGAGATGGGCTACCCGCTGCACGGGCAGGACCTCTCCCTCGACATCACCCCGGTGCAGGCTCGGGCGGGCTGGGCCGTCGGGTGGAAGAAGGAGGCCTTCTGGGGGCGGGACGCGCTGATGGCCGAGAAGGCCGCGGGCCCCAGTCGCGTCTCCCGGGGGCTCGTCGTGACCGGCCGCGGCATCCCCCGGGCCCACTGCGCCGTGGTCGTCGACGGGGTGCCGGTCGGGGAGGTGACGTCGGGGACGTTCTCGCCGACCCGCAAGCAGGGCATCGCGCTGGCGCTGCTGGCCCCGTCCGTCGGCGAGGGCGACGAGGTGGTCATCGACGTGCGGGGGCGTGCGGTGTCGGCGACCGTCACGAAGCCGCCGTTCGTCCAGGTGCAGACGCGCCAGGGGTGACGCCACGCGCCAGGTGAGCGCCACGGACCGGGCGGGCGCGACGCGTTAGCCGACCTGGTAGGCGAGGCTGGCGGCATAGCTCGCACCCTCGGCCGTGGTCAGCCGCAAGGTCACCTCCCATCGTCCCGGCGAGGGGACCGAGATGAGCACGTCGTCGACGATGCCGGACGGCGACACCGTCATCGTCTGGGTCAGAGGGCCGATGCCGAGGTCGGTGTCGACCAGCGAGCCGCTGGCCTTGCTGAGGCGGACAGGCGCTCCAGCGACAGTGGTGACCCGCACCGACATCCCCTCGTAACCGGGCGTCGTGGGCCGGATGACGACCGCTACGCGACGCTCCTGCCCTGCTGGCCCTCTCCCCACAACGGTGGTGGAGAACGTCGGCTGGTAGGCGTCGCGAGCGGGGACGCTGGAGGTCAAGGCGGCCGCGAGCGCGATGACGACCACCCCGAGACCGGCCTCCACGGTCACCGTCGCTCGAGCCGGGCGCCGTCCACCGGTAACCCGGCGCCTGGCCACCAAAGCCAGGCCCAGCATGAGGGCCAGTCCCGCCACCTTGGCGAGCAGGATCTGCCCGTACGTCGTCCGAGCCAGGGCCTCCCAACCCCCCACCTCGCGCAGCCCCTGCGCGACGCCAGTGACGACGAGGACGCCCACCGCCGTCGCAGCGACACCCGACCACCGGCGCAGGACCGGTGCGAGCCCGTCGGACCGGGCGTCGTTGCCGACCCCCCGGGGCAGGACGACCGCCAGGACGAGCAGGCCGCCGACCCAGATCCCCGCCGCGGCAAGGTGCGCCGCGTCGACGCTGGACCAGAGCAGGACCAGGGTGCCCTGACCCGCGTGACCGGCGAAGCTGAAGGACTCGAGCAGCAGCACCGCGAGGCCCAGGAGGTCGAAGCGTCCCGGACGGAAACCGCGGCGCTGCACGGCCCACCACACCCCCGCGCCTGCAGCGAGGGCGACCATCCGCAGGAGGAGGAGCCTTCCGTAGGTGCTGCCCAGGGTGTCCCCGAGCAGTGCGACGTCCCCGGTGGCGCTCAGCGGCAGTGTCCCGCCGTACGGGCCCTGCAGCACGGCGAGCCCGATGGTGCTCACCATGCTGGCCCACCAGGCCCCGGTGAGGAGGCTGCGACACGGACGCCGCCTCAGCCCCGCGGGCCAGACAGCGGCCAGGAAGAAGCCCGCACCGAGCAGCAGGCCGGCGCCCGCCAGCGCCTCGAACTGGAGCGCGCCGTGCAGCGCCGCGACGACAGGGTCTGAGGGCGTGACCGAGTCCGTGGCCGCGCGGGCCGCGGCAGGGACACCGACACCGAACGTGAAGGTCCCTGACACCGGGTGGCTGTCGTGCGACACGACGCGCCAGATGACGAGGTAGGAACCCCGGGGTAGCGAGGCCGCCAGCGGCACCCCGACCCGCTCGTCCCGCCCTCCGGGATGCCCGACCGGCCCCGCGGTGACGTCGTGGCCCGAGGGGTCGAGGACCCGGACGGACTGCCTCGTGAGGCTCACCCCCTCGTCGAAGTCCAGGACGACGGCTGTCGGAGCGGCTGCCTGCTCGCTCCCCGGAGACGGGTTCGAGGACTGCAGCACGGCGTGGGCCGAGGCGGGTGTGGCGCCGATCACCAGCACGGCCAGGGCGAGGAGCGTGGCGCCTGCCCACCCCAGGGTCCACCGCCTGCGTCGGGCGCGGGTCACGGGATCGCAGGCAGCGCCACGTCGACCCGCTGGCGCGAGATGGGCTCGAGGCAGGTCGTGCGACTGCACGCGGCATAGGAGACGAAGACGTCGCCGTTGCCCGGGCTCCCGACCCGCACGGCCTGCCGCACGGTGACCGGCCCGTCGGGATAGACCGGCAGGGATGTGGCTACCCCCTCGAGGCGTAACGGCACCACCGCCAGATCGGCGGTCGACCGCCCGACCGCGGTCAGGGCACCACCCACCTCGACCCTCGTGGGCCGGCCGATCCCGTCCACCCCGGTCTTCGGGAGGTCGACGCTGTAGAGGTGGAACCCGGGCCTGACGGGGGCGAACTCCACGCTGAGGACCGGCTCCGGGGTGTCTGCGTGCACCCAGCGGAGCGTGACCTCGACGCCGTTCTCGCGCCAGTACCCTGCCGTCGCGACAGACGTCGGCGTCGACCCAGGATGCGGGGCCGCGCCTCCTGAACAACCGGCCACGAGGCCGAGGGCTGCGGCGGCGCCTGCCGCAACGACCGGGCCACGCCAGCGCTGGGCAACCGCGCGGGTCCGGTGGGCTGTCACCACCACGAGCGGACGAGGACGTCGAGGGCCAGGCAGAGGAAGAGCCCGCTGAGGTAGGTGATCGACCAGTGGAAGACCCGCATCGGCTTGGCCACCTCCCCACGCGCCACCGAGCGCCGCAGCCGCTCGACCTCGCGCAGGAACCCGGCCCCCAGGACCACCGCCGCGCCGGGGTACAGCAGCCCCGTCCCGGCCACCGGCCACAGGACGAGCGAGGTCGCGACGGTGACCCAGGTGTAGACGGCCATGCGCTGGGTCACGACCCGCGAGGTGGCGACGACGGGCAGCATCGGGACCCCCGCCGCGGCATAGTCCTCACGGAAGCGCATCGCCAACGCCCAGAAGTGCGGGGGGGTCCAGAAGAAGACGATCCCGAACAGCACGAACGGAGCGAGCGACAGGCGCCCGGTCACGGCCGCCCAGCCGATGAGGGTCGGCATGCACCCGGCGCTGCCGCCCCACACGATGTTGGAGGGGGTGCGGCGCTTGAGCAGGAGGGTGTAGCCGACGACGTACATGACGATCGCGCCCGCAGTGAGGGCAGCCGCAAGGGGGTTGGTCAGGCGCCAGAGCAGACCCACGGCCACGAGCCCGAGCACGGTGCCGAAGACGAGCGCGCCGGTGGGTGACACGTCACTGCCGTTGAGGGGGCGGCGGGCCGTCCGCCTCATGACGGCGTCGATGTCGCGGTCGATGAAGCAGTTGAGCGCGTTGGCGCCCCCCGCCGCCGCCGACCCGCCGACCAGGGTGGCGACCACGACCGCGGTCGGTGGCCACCCCCCGGCAGCCAGGAGCATGGCCGGCAGCGTGGTGACCAGCAGCAGCTCGATGATCCTCGGCTTGGTCAGGGCGACGTAGGCACCGACCGTCGACCTGAGGGTGCGCAGCGCGGACGGTGCGTCGACCCCGGCGGCCAGGGGCTCCGTCCCCGACGTGGGGAGGCTGCGCTCGACATCGGTCATCAGACACCGACCCGGTCGAGCACGCGGTGGAGCTGGTCGGCGGTCACCTGTCCGACGACCCGCGCCGCGACCCGCCCCACGCCGTCGAGGACGAGGGAGCCGGGCACTGCGTCGGGCAGCCAGGGCGAGAGGCGGGCCAAGAGCGCACCGTCGTCCACCAGCTGCGGATAACCCAAACCGGCAGTCTGGACGACGTTCGCTGCGGCAGTGGCGGTGTCGTGCTCGTCGAGCCCCACGAAACGCACGGTCGAGAGGTCCTGTCGCCTGGCGAGGGGAGCGAGGTCCTTCATCTCCCCCTGGCAGGGCTGACACCACGACGCCCAGACCGTGAGGACCACGACGTGCCCGTGCAGGCCTGCCGTCGACAGTCGGGCGCCCGACAGGGTGGGTCCGGTCAACGGGGGCATCGGAGACCGATGGCCCACCGCGTACTCGGTCACCCCCAAGGGGTAGGTCGGGCTTCGTGGTGGCGCGGACGTCGAGCCCGCCACCGTCGTCACGGGGGCGAACGCTACGGCCTTCTCGGTCGAGCATCCGCCCAGCGGGACCACAGCGGCGACCACCAGGGACGCGGCGGAGGCACCCCACCGGAGGGGCCTGCTCATGTTCCCAGGTGCTGACCAGCCGCGGTGAAGGAGGTCGTCGTCGCCGTGATGACCGCCGACACCACCACCCAGGTCCACCAGTACCCCACGAGCCGCACGTGCCACCGGTTCGTGGCGAACTTGCCCAGCCGGGCGCGGTTCCACACACCGATGCCGATGAACAGCGTGAGCAGCAGGTGGAAGGCGTGGTAGCCCGACAGAGCCATCCACGACGACGCATACGCCCCGTCGTCGACCCGGAACCCCACGCTGACCATCTGGGCCACCTGCAGGACCAGGTCGACGACCAGAAGGAGCGTGGCGATGAGCAGGCCGAGCGTCAGCCGGGCGTCGTCGGCCGGCTCGGACTGGGCCCACCGGTAGGACACCCAGCTGAGGGCCACCACGGCCGCGATGACCCACCCGAAGCCGGCGCTGGCCACCGGCCACGTGAAGTCCGACGGGATCCACGCACCCTCGGTGTTGAGACCACGCAGGTAGAGGTAGGTGAAGACCAGGGAGAGGAGGAAGGCGACGTCGCCGACGATGAGGAGGATGACGCCGAGCTTCTGGCGGTCGCCGACCACGTCCGGGTCCTCGGCGTGGTGGGGGTTCGCCGGGTGGGCGAGGGTGCTCATGTCGTGCCGTCGTGTCCCCCGCCGAGGGACCCTGCGGTCGGTCCCCCGGCCGGGCCCGCCAGCTCGAACTCCGAGCGACTCCCCCCGGGGGGCTCGGGGTCCGTGTCCTCGCCGTAGCCGTAGAAGTCGGACGTCACCACCGGCAGGACGGTGAAGTTCTCCAGCGGGACCGGCGTCGGCACCTGCCACTCCAGGGTGCGTGAGCCCCAGGGGTTGGCTCCCGACAGAGCTCCGTGCCGCCAGGAGTGGACGATGGCATACAGGAAGACGAGCATGCCGAGGCCGATCGTGTACGCACCCATGGTCGAGACCAGGTTGCCCACATGGAACATGGTCGAGGGGTCGGACACCCGGCGTGGCTGACCTGCCATACCGACCGCGAACATGCCCATGAAGGTGACCTGGAAGCCCAGCTGAGCCATCCAGAACCCGATGGCCCCCCAGCGTTCGTCGAGCATCCGCCCGGTCATCTTCGGGAACCAGAACGCCAGCGCTCCCAGAGCGCCGGTGAGGCCGGCCCCCATGAGGGTGTAGTGGAAGTGTGCGGTGACGAACATCGATCCGTGCATGGCCTGGTCGACCGGGACGTCGGACAGGTAGATGCCGGTGATGCCGCCGATGGTGAAGTTGAAGAGCACGGCGTAGACCGCCATCACCGGGAGGCGCAACCACACCCGGCCCCGCCAGAGCGTGCCGAGGAGCACGAGGAAGAGCAGTCCGGTCGGGATCGAGATGAGCTCGGTGGTCACCATGAACGGTCCGGCGAGCACCGGTGCCCACCCGGACATGTACATGTGGTGCGCCCAGACGAACAGGCTGAGGCCGACGATGCCGAAGATCCCGAGCACCGCGGCCCGGAAGCTGAAGAGGGGCCGGCGGGTGAAGACGGGGGTCATCTCGAGGAGCGCGATGAACGGGGGCAGCAGGATGACGTAGACCTCCGGGTGGCCCATCAGCCAGAAGAGGTTGGAGTACAGCCACGCGCTCCCGCCCTCGGACGCGACGTAGAACGTGGCGCCCATCGAGCGGTCCATCGCCATCAAGACCATCGCGACCATGAACATCGGGAACGCGACGAGCCCGAGGGCCACGCTGGTCGTCGTGCCGAAGACGAAGATCGGGGTGCGGTTCCACGTCATTCCGCGGGCCCTCATCTTGACCACCGTCGTCGTGATGTTCATCCCGGCCACCCCGGTGGAGACGGCGAAGATGATGATCGTGACGAGGAAGGCGTCCATCCCGAGGGGGGCCTGGTCGGCCAGCGGCTCGTAGGCCGACCAGCCGGTGGGGATGCCGCCGAGGACGAAGGCCGACAGCAGGACGGGGACCGCGGCGAACAGGAGCCAGAAGCTGAGGGCGTTGAGCCGCGGGAAGGCCATGTCGCGGGCGCCGATCATGATGGGCACGATGAAGTTGCCGAACGGTCCGCTCACCATGACGATCGTCGCGATGATCATGATGATGCCGTGCAGCCCGACGAGTGAGTTGTACTGCAGCGGCCCGACGAAGGTCTGGCCGGGGTTGATGAGGTTGGTCCGGATCAGCATGGCCAGGGTGCCACCCACGCCGAGCAGGACCATGGTGGTCACGAGGTACTGGATGCCGACGACCTTGTGGTCGGTGGTGAACTTGAAGTAGCGCCAGGTACCGGCGTCCTTGCCGGCGAGGTACTCCTCGTCCTCGTGGGTGAGGTCGTGCCCGAGCAGCCAGCGGAACGGGCCGATGAAGGCGCCGACGCCGACCAGGAAGCCGATGGCCCACCCGGCCATCGAGATCAGCGCGACGGCGTCGTTCTTGTGGCTGCCGTCGGCGGGGTCCGGCAGGAGCCAGGCGGCGAGGTAGTGGCTGGCCACGGCCAGCAGCACCCCGACGACGATCCCGGTCACGACGTTGAGCCGACGGATCAGGCCGGGCGCCGTGGCGTCCGGGGGAGCCGCGGTGTGGTCGAGTGTCGCGGTCATCGCGACTCCCTCTCTGGTCGTCGTCGCCTCATGAGGCGGCCTTCTGGGTCGAGGCGAGCCAGTCTGCGTAGTCCGACCTGCTCACCACGTGGACCGTGGTCTGCATGTAGGCGTGGTAGAGACCGCACAGCTCGGCGCACCGGATCGTGAAGACACCGGTCTTGAGGGGGATGACCGAGGAGGACGTGATCTCACCGGGGTTGGCGTCGATCTTGATGCCCATCTCGACGATCCAGAACGAGTGGACGACGTCCTTGGAGGTCACGCGGAACAGGACTTCCTGCCCCACCGGGAGGTACGGCGTGTCGGTGACCTCATGCCCGTCGGGGTAGTCGAAGGTCCACGTCCACTGCTGGCCGGTCACGTTGACGACGAGCGGCGACCCCGACCTCTCCGCTGAGGCCGGCGTCGGGGTGATGACGACGAGGCCCCAGATGAGCAGCACGAGGCAGAGCACGGCCGAGGCCAGGACCCAGATGGTCTCGACGCGGGTGTTCCCGCGGACGGGATCGTCCGTCGGAGGTGGCGGCTCGGTCCCCCGGTGCCGCCACACGACGAGGCTGTACGTGCAGATTGCGAGGACCATGGCCGCGACCGGAGCGGACATCAGGGTGAACGACGTGAAGGTCGTCTCGATCTCCTGCATCGTCGACGACGCCGGTGCCCCCATGAGACGGGCGGGAACGACCAGCGCGAACACGACGAGCGCGGCGGTGTACCCCGCCCAGATGAGCAGGATCGTCGACACCGGCGGACGCCGCCACAGCGGGCGCGCATCGTGGCCGTCGGACGGCGACGGGGCCGCGGGCTGGCTCTGGGTGATCGTCATGCGCTTCTCCTCACCTAGTGGACCGTGTGGACTGGGTGGCTCCGCACGTCAGGCCGTGGCGGCCACGGTGACGGTTCCCTCCATGTACGTCTGCGTGGACATGGCGCCGCCGAAGTTTGCGTAGCTCTCGCCGCACGGGAACTCGCACTGGAACACGTAGGTGCCCGGGCCCTTGGTGATGAACGAGAACGTGATGACGTGCGGTTTGGGATAGCCGTTGGCGAGGGTGGGGGCGTCGTCGGGAACCCCGGGCAGGGGCACCGAGACGAAGAGGGGGTCCTGACTGCTGACGTTGCTGTGCAGGGTGAAGGTGTGCCCGACGTGGAGCGGGTCGACCGCCTTGACGACCTGCCCGTCCACCGTCTCGGTGCCATCGACCGTGCCGTGGACCTGGGCGAAGTAGTGGTCGGTGATCTCCTCGCCCGTGTCGTACTGGGAGAGGGTGACGGTCACGAGGGAGTGGGCCGGCACCGCGAGGTTCGTCGACGGCCCGTAGGTCACCCAGTCTGGGTGTGCTCCACCGTCCTTGCCGTGGGGGCCGGCCATGCTGTCCGGCCACGTGTCCAGGCTGAGGAAGGCGTGGGGGAGGGTCCCCTCCGGAGTCTGGACGACTCCTTGGACGGTGGCCTGCAGGCGCGGCGGCTGTGCCGAGTCGTGGGAGAGGGCTGCCCCCGCCGCGCTGACGGCCACGACCCCGCCGAGAACCGTGGCGGCCAAGCCGATCATCGTGTGCATCGGGAATCCCGCGCCTCTGGCAGCTTGCCCCGACCTCTGCCGGTCGCGACGATCATCGAACCGTCCTACTTGGGTCATGGGATGGTCAAGAGTTGCCTAAGGCAACGGTCGGAAGTGTCATTTGACGGTCATCTGAATAGTCCGACTACTACCGGTTTCCGCAGTAGCGGGAAGGCCCGGTCCCGGGTGTACCTTCCGAACGTGCCCGAGGTGGTGTCGTTCTTGTCCCAGTGGGTCCTCGCCCCAGTTCCCACGCTCGCAGTGGCCCTGGCGGCCGCGGCCTACGTGCGTGCAGTGCGCCGCGTCGACCGCCGCTACCCCGGCACCAGGTGGCCACGGTCGCGGGTCTGGTTCTTCCTGACCGGTCTCGGGCTGCTGCTCTTCGTCGTGATCGGGCCGGTAGGCGCCTACGACGACGACTTCTTCTGGGCCCACATGGTCCAGCACCTGACGATCATGATGGTCGCCGCCCCCCTGCTCCTGATGGGCGCTCCCGTCCTGCTGGCACTGCGAGTGGGCACGCGACAGCGCCGGCGTCCCCTTGTCGCCCTCCTGCGCAGCCGGCCCGTCCGGGTGCTGACGAACCCGCTCCTGACCTGGGCCCTGTTCGCCGCGACCATGCTCGGCACGCACTTCACGCCGTTCTACAACTTCGCCGTGACGCACCCGCTCGTGCACGACTACGTCGAGCACCCCCTGTACCTCACGGTGGCCCTGCTCTACTTCTATCCCCTCGTCGGCGGCAACCCCCTGCCGCACGGTCCCTCACCGTTGGCCAAGGTGGTCTCGCTCATCGCCCAGATGGGCCCCGAGAGCATGACGGGCTTCTTCCTCTACACGGCCCCCGGGGTGCTCTACCCGGCCTACGCACAGTCGGATCGGCCGTTCGGCCCGGGGCCCTTGGCCGACCAGCAGCTGGGCGGGGCCCTGATGTGGTGCGGTGGGATGGTCGTCGGGGCCGTCTGGATCAGCGTGGCCGTCGCCGCGTGGCTCAGTGCGGAGTCACGCGCGGCACATCGGATCGACCGTCAGGTCGCCACCGACCTCGCACGTGCCGTCACGCGATGACCGCCGATCCGGGCAGGGTGCGCCGCCTCAACGCCGCCGCTCTCCTGGGGGTCCCGATGTGCCTGGCCGCCGGTGGCTTCGAGCTGTCCCGCGCCCTCGGCGGCAACGGGTTGAGCTGGGTGTATGCCGTGGAGTGGCCGTTCGTGGCCGTGTACCTCCTGGTCATCAGGAGGCAGCTCGTCCGCGAGCACAGGGGCTTCCCTGCCCCCGCTGGGAGGCTGCGCACAGGGACGGCGTCCCGTCGGGGCACGGACCCGGCTCGCGACGATCCCGGCCTCCTGGCGTGGCAGGACTACGTGGCCCGTCTGCACGCCAGCCAGCCACCCGGCGGTCCACCCGAGGCGGCACCGAGGCCGGTGCTGGACGGTGGTCCCCATGGTCAGTGACGGCCGGCTGCGCCCCGACCGCACCCAGTGGCGCCTCATCCTCGCCGCGGGTCTGGCCTACTCCGTGGGCTACCCCCTGGCCCTCGTCGCAGGGTCCCCGACGGGTTGGGTGCTCGTGAGCCTCGGTGGGGTACTCCTCATGGCGCTCGGGATCGTGACCATCCGCCGGGTCCAGCCGCGTGACCGCGCCCACTGCGATCTCTCGCCCGACGTCTACGCTGGCCCCATGAGCGACTGGACGTGGCAGATGGTCGACGCGCAGGGCGCGCCGGTCGAGCGCGAGGGCGGGGGAACCTTCCCCACGCAGAGCGAGGCCGAGTCGTGGCTCGGTGAGGAGTGGCGTGAGCTGCTCGACTCCGGGGTCGATGCCGTCACCCTGCGCGAGGACGGCGCCGACGTCTACGGACCCATGAGCCTGCACGGCACCGAGTAGCCCGACGGCCGGCGCCTGCCTCGCTCGGTGCCGGGCCTACGATCGGCTTCATGTCGTCGAGCACCCTCCCGGAGTCCCTCGTCCGCGACCTTGAACGCAGGGTGCGCACGGCACAACGGGACTGGCGCGCCCCAGGGGTCTCGGCCGGTGTCGTCCGCGACGGGGAGCTCGTCTGGTCGACCCACGTCGGGTCGGCCCGGCTCGACCCGGTCAGGCCCGCCACGGACGACACGCAGTTCATGATCGGGTCGATCACGAAGACCTTCACCGCCCTGCTCGTGCTCCAGCTGCGCGACGAGGGCAAGCTCGACCTCGACGCCCCGCTGGGCACGTGGCTGCCGCGCACCAAGCACGCGCCGGTGACCGTGCGCCAGATGCTCTCGCACTCCTCGGGCCTGCAGCGTGAGCCGGCGGGTTACCTCTGGGAGAGCCTCGACGCCCCTGACGGGCGGCGGCTGCTGGCCGAGCTCGACGAGGCCGAGCGCGTGCTCGGCCCCAACGTGGCCTTCCACTACTCCAACCTCGCCTACGCCCTCCTGGGGCAGGTCGTCGAGCAGGTCTGTGACAGCAGCTGGGAGAAGGCCGTGACCGGGCGCATCCTGGGGCCGCTGAAGATGGGTCGCACCGGGCTACGCGCCGGCCGCGACCGGGCCCACGGCTACCAGGTCGACCCCTTCGCCGGCACCGCGACCCAGGAGCCGGTCTTCGACCTCCGAGCCACGGCGCCCCTGGGCGGCCTCTGGTCGAGCGTGGCCGACCTCGCGCGCTACGCCACCTTCCTCGCCGACCCTGACCCCGAGGTCCTGGCTCCCGAGACCCTCGCCCAGATGTGCCGCCCCCTCGTCATGGTCGACCCCGACCACTGGAACGCGGGCTACGGCCTCGGCTTCGGTATGGCGCGTCGCGGCGACCGGGTCCTCGTCGGGCACGGTGGGGCCATGCCGGGCTTCCTGACGGGTCTGCGCGTCCACCGGGGGGAGAAGACCGCAGCGGTCGTCAGTGCGAACGCCTCTTCGCGGGCGGACACCCTGGCCCTGGCGGGTGACCTCGTGGTCGCCGTCCTCGATGCCCTGCCCGAGCTGCCGGTGCCATGGGTGCCCGAGGAGCGACGCACCGACCTCGAGGAGCTGCTGGGGTCGTGGTGGTCCGAAGGTGACGAGCTGCGGATCGAGGTCCGCGGGGGCGAGCTGTGGATGCTCGGGCCAGGTGACGGGACCCTGGGGGAGACCCGGTTCCTGCGGGAGTCCGACGTCGCCTTCCGCGCCGTCGAGGGACGCGAGCGCGGAGAGCTGCTGGAGATCGTGCGTGACGAGCACGACCGGGTCGCCAAGCTCTACTTCGCGACGTACGCCGTCACCCGACGGCCGCTGGCCTTCGCCGACCTCGACCGCCGCTGAGGGGCTCCATACGGGCAGCGCACGTCAGCAGGGGGCAGCGGGTCAGACGGGGAACTGGCCGCGCTTGACCTGGGGCTTGGGCATGCGGGTGGGTCGCAGCTGGAAGGTGCGCATGATGGCGTACATGGCCGCGCCGGACGGCACCTTGTCGGGCCCGAACTTGGCGACGACCTTGCCCTTGATCCGCCGCCACATGACGACCGCGTCCACCACCGCGACGGCCAGGAGGCCGTAGACCAGCAGGAAGACGGCCACGCGAGCGGCCACGAACGGCACGAGCGAGAGCAGCAGCACGATGAGCATGACGGGCAGCAGCACCTCGCCGATGCTCCATCGGGCGTCGATGTAGTCGCGGATGTAGCGCCGTTCCGGTCCCTTGTCGCGGGCCGGCAGCCCGGAGTCGTCTCCGGACACCATGGCCTGCCGCTGCCTGGCGTACGCCTCGCGCCGCTTCTCCTTGTCCAGGGACTTCGCGACCTTGCGGTCGGTGACGACCAAGGGTCGACGATTGGCCGCCTGCTGGTCGCGCCGCTTGGGCGTGGGGCGGTTCTTCGCGCCGGGGCGCGGGTCCTGGAGCGGCTGCGCCAGCTTCTCGTTGAGGCTCTTCTTGCGACCGAACACCACCCCAGCGTATGCCGTCGCGGGCGAGGCTTCGTCCCGTCCCCGCCATCCGGACCCCACCGGCGGGCGGATACAGTCCGGACCCGTGAGCGACGACGTCCTGACCCCCGACCAGATCACCGCCGTGAAGGACCGCGTGAGTGCGCTCATGCCGGCGGTCCGCAGCGACCTCGAGGCGCTGGTGCGCATCCCCAGCGTGTCGCTGGCCTCGTTCGACCAGGCGCACGTCGACCAGAGCGCAGAGGCGGTCGCCGAGCTGCTGCGGGCTGAGGGCCTGCAGGTCGAGGTCGTCCGCGAGGGCGGGGCCCCGGCGGTCATCGGGCACCTCGACGGGCCTCCCGGGTCGCCGACGGTCATGCTCTACGCCCACCACGACGTGCAGCCGCCCGGGAACGACAACGACTGGGACACGCCCCCCTTCGAGCCCACCGAGCGCGAGGGGCGGCTCTACGGGCGCGGCTCGGCCGACGACAAGGCCGGGGTGATGGCGCACGTCGCCGCCCTGCGCGCCCACAGCGGGTCGCTGCCCGTCGGAGTGACCGTCTTCGTCGAGGGCGAGGAGGAGGTCGGCAGCGAGTCGCTGCTCACGATCCTCGAGCGTCACGGCGAGCGCCTGCGGGCCGACGCCATCGTGCTGGCCGACTCCGGCAACTGGGACATCGGCGAGCCTGCCCTCACCACGACCCTGCGCGGCATGATCCGTGTCGTCGTGCGCGTGACGACCCTCGACCACGGGGTGCACTCGGGCATGTTCGGTGGCGCCGTACCCGACGCCGTCACCGCGCTGATCCGGCTGCTGGCGACGCTGCACGACGCCGGGGGCAACCTCGCGGTCGAGGGGCTCAAGGCGGGGGAGGCCTCCGACCTCGACTACGACGAGGCCCGTCTGCGACGCGAGAGCGGCCTGCTCGACGGGGTCGAGACCATCGGCTCCGGGTCGATCCTCACCCGGCTGTGGAACAAGCCCTCGGCCACGACCATCGGCTTCAACGCCCCGAGCGTCGAGACCGCCTCCAACACGCTCGTGCCGACGGCGTCGGCCAAGGTCTCGGTGCGCATCGCCCCCGACGAGGACCCCCAGGACGCCTACCGCCTCGTGCGCGAGCACCTCGAGCAGCACGTGCCGTGGGGCGCACGGCTCGAGGTCACCCTCGACGACGAGGGCCCGGGTTTCTCCGCCGACGCGCAGGGGCCGGTCTACGACCAGGCCCGGGCTGCCTTCACCGACGCGTGGGGCGTGGCACCCGTCGACATCGGCGTCGGCGGCTCGATCCCCTTCGTCGCGCACTTCGCCGCGAAGTTCCCCGACGCCGGCATCCTCGTCACCGGCGTCGAGGACCCGGACGCGCGCGCCCACGGCGCCAACGAGTCGCTGCACCTCGGCGAGTTCGAACGGGTCTGCCAGGCCGAGGCGCTCCTGCTCGCCCGCCTGGGTGCCCTGCCCCGCTGAGCGATGTGGGGCCGGTAGGTTCGCAGGTATGAGCAGCAGCCCCTCCTTGACGACCACGCTGCCTCGCCCGTACGACATCGTCGTCTACGGCGCCACCGGGTTCGTCGGGCGCCTGCTCGCTGCCGACCTCGCCGAGCACGCGCCCGCCGGCACCCGCATCGCGCTCGCCGGGCGCT
>JALYVC010000428.1 GCA_030853445.1 Actinomycetota bacterium
CGGGGGAGGTGCTCGACGCCCGGCGGGTCGCCCTCGCGGCCGCGACCGGTCACGGAGCGGTGCTCGTCCACCCCCGTCTGCGGGTCGCCGTCGTCTCGACCGGCGCCGAGCTCGTCCCACCGGGGCAGCCGCTCGCCCCCGGCCAGATCCACGACTCCAACTCGCACATGCTCGCCGGCGCGGTGGTCGAGGCCGGCTGCACCGTGGCCGAGCGGCTCTCGGTCGACGACGACGCGGCCCAGGTGCTCGCCGCAGTCGACCGGCTCGCGGGCGAGGTCGACGCGATCATCACCAGTGGCGGCGTGAGCATGGGCGCCTACGACGTCGTCAAGGAGTCCCTGCGCGAGCGTGGTGACGTGGAGTTCCTCGGGGTCGCGATGCAGCCCGGCAAGCCGCAGGGCTTCGGCCTGCTGGGGGAGCGGGGGGTCCCGATCTTCACCCTGCCGGGCAACCCCGTGTCGTCCTACGTCTCCTTCGAGGTCTTCGTGCGACCCGCCCTGCGCACGATGATGGGGCTCTCGCCGGCGACCAGACCGGTGCTCAAGGCGCGGCTGAGCCACGACCTGCGCTCACCCGCGGGGCGCACGCAGGTCGCCCGGGCGGTCGCGACCCGCACCGCCGACGGCTGGGAGGCCGACCCGGTGTGGGGCCAGGCCTCGCACTTCGTGGCCGACCTGTCGCGGGCCAACGCCTTCGTCGTCGTGCCCGCCGAGGTCAGCCACCTCGACGCCGGCGACGAGGTCGACATCTGGCTGCTCGGTGGCGACGAGGGAAGGATCGGCACGTGGTGACCGACCCGCCCCTCCCGCCGCTTCCGCCGCTCCCGCCGCTGACCGACCCACCCCGCCTGACCCACGTGCGGGCCGACGGGTCGGCCCACATGGTCGACGTCAGCGCCAAGGCGGTCACCGCCCGCGAGGCGTCGGCCGCCGGGCGGGTGCTGCTGTCGCCGGTGGCGGTCGCCGCGCTGCGCGGGGGCGAGGTGCCCAAGGGCGACGCGATCGCCGTCGCCCGCATCGCCGGCATCCAGGCGGTCAAGCGCACCCCCGAGCTCATCCCGCTGGCGCACCCCATCGCGGTGCACGGCGTGAGCGTCGACCTCACGGTGACCGACGAGGGCGTCGACATCGTCGCCACGGTGCGCACCGCCGACCGCACGGGCATCGAGATGGAGGCGCTCACCGCGGTGAGCGTCGCCGCCCTCGCCCTGGTCGACATGGTCAAGGCGGTCGACAAGCACTCACGCATCACCGACGTGCGGGTGACGGCGAAGTCCGGCGGTCGCAGCGGCGACTGGCGCGAGGAGGGGGCGTGAGCACCCCGGCCGCGGGCAGCGTCACCGGTGTCACCGGTGTCACCGGCAGCACGCCCTACGACGCCGTCGTGGTCGTCGCCTCGAACCGCGCCTCAGCCGGCGTCTACGAGGACCGCACCGGGCCCCTCATCGTCGCGGCGCTGCGCGCCTGGGGCTATGCGGTGCCCGACCCCACCGTCGTCCCCGACGGGGAGCCGGTGGCCCGGGCGCTGGCGGCGGCGGTGGCGGGAGGCGCGGCCGTCGTCGTCACCACGGGCGGCACGGGGATCTCACCGACCGACGCGACGCCCGAGATGACCCGGCGGGTCATCGAGCGCGAGGTGCCCGGTGTCGCCGAGGCCATCCGGGCGGCCGGCGTGGCCAAGGGGGTGCCCACCGCGGTGCTGTCGCGGGGCCTCGCCGGCACCGTGGGCACGACCTTCGTGGTCAACCTCCCCGGCTCGACCGGCGGCGTCAAGGACGCCCTGGTCGTGCTCGAGCCCCTCCTCGGGCATGCGGTCGACCAGCTGCGTGGCGGCGACCACCGGTGAGGCGGTGGCCCGCGACACTCGTCAACGACGACGGGCTGCCGCCCACGATCGTGCTGCGTCCGCTGGCCCGGCGCGACCGGCGGTCCTGGGACGCGGTGCGCCGGGTCAACGCCGAGCACGTCGGCCAGTGGGAGCCGACCATGCCCGACGGGGAGCCGCTGCGGATGACCTTCCGGCAGTATGTGCGCAGCCTCGACCGTGAGGGCCGCGCCGGGCGGATGTATCCCTTCGCCATCGAGGTCGACGGGCACCTCGCCGGCCAGATGCACCTCTTCGGCATCGTCGACGGGTCGCTGCTGTCGGGTGCGGCGGGCTACTGGGTCGCACGACGGTTCGGGGGCTCCGGGGTGGCGACGCGGGCCCTGGCGATGCTCTGCGACTTCGCCTTCGGCCCGGCCCGGCTCCACCGCGTCGAGGTCAACATCCGTCCCGAGAACGCCGCCTCCCTGCGGGTGGTCGAGCACCTGCGATTCCGCGACGAGGGGGTGCGCGAGCGCTACCTGCACATCAACGGCGACTGGCGCGACCACCGCACCTTCGCCTTGACGCTCGAAGACCTCGACACCGCCCACGCGATCGGGCGGTGGGCGGGGGTGTCGGCTGCCGGGACCACGGGTGAGACGAGCATCGCGCACCGGGAGTAGAGCGGCCGCCACGAGTCACATCGGCCCCGGAGGCGACACACCGACCCGGGTCCGCGGATGCGGCCTCCTGAGCCCCTACCGTCGAGTTCGTGCAACCCGGTAGCCTGATCTTCCTCCTCATCGTGGCGGTGTGGGCTGTCTATCTCGTGCAGCACTGGATCCGCCGTCGCGACCACCTCGCGACCGCCCGGTCGGTCGACCGCTTCAGCGACGCGATGCGCGTCCTCGAGCGCCGCGCTACCCCGGTGGTCAGCGCCACGGTCAGCCCATATGCCGCCTCGCCCGCAAGCGCCGGTGTCGTCCGGCCCGCCCTGGTCGGGCGGCAGGCGGCCCGGATGGGCCGCGAGCCCGGGTCCGTGCCGGTCTCGACCGGCTCCGTGCGGGTACGGCCGGCTGCGGTGGCC
>JALYVC010000437.1 GCA_030853445.1 Actinomycetota bacterium
TCGTGCGCCCTACCGCGATCCAGGCCAGACCCCACGCGGCTGCGGTGGCGACGGCGTAGCGGCCCCCGAGGCGCCGGGCGAGCAGGACGCCGAGGCCGGCGACGACCAGGAGGACGAGCACGGCCGCGATGTCGCGCACCACGTCGGACGGCGTGACCCCTGAGGACACCAGCGCCGTCGTCACGTTGGCGCACGTCGCGACGGCCACCCAGCCGAGGTATAGCCCGAACGTGCCGTCGACCACGACGACCTCGGCCGTTCTCGCCCGCCCGGTCGAGGACGGAGGCGTCGTCGCCAGCCGACGCACCAGCTCGCCCAGGGTGAGCACCAGCGCGACGATCACCACGACGCTCACCCAGATCCACCCCTGCTGCGTGACCAGCAGCCAGGCTGCGTTGAGCACCATGGAGACGGCGGCCAGCCAGCCGGTTGCTCTCGAGCGCGGTGACGACGCGTGCGACGGCAGCCACTGCCAGATCGTGTACGCGGCGAGCCCCAGGTAGACGACGCTCCAGATCGAGAACGCCGGTCCGGCCGGGGCCAGTCGGGTCGCCTCGGCCGATAGGGCTCCGCCCGAGGTCTCCTCGACCCGGGTGCCGAGCACGCCGACACCGAACAGCGTCCCGACGACGCAGAAGATCTCGGAGAGGGTGACGACGACCTGACGCGCCCGGTCTGCGGCGACGGGAGCCGGGTGGGTGGCGGGGTGGGACGCGGTGGTCGTCATACGAGGCCTCTCGGTTCTTGGGGGTTTCGGGGCTGGGGGCGGTGGTGGTCAGCCGCAGTAGGCGGCCTCCCTCCATCACACAACCAGGACGGGTCGTGCGCAAACCACGCACTAGGCTGGCACGACCATGAGCGACGCACCCGAGAGCCCCCCCACACCGGTCAGGTCGTCTGCACCACGCCTGAGGGTGGCCCCCTCGCCGACCGGTGACCCCCACGTCGGCACGGCCTACATGGCGATGTTCGACCTCGCCTTCGCCCGCCAGCAGGGCGGCACCTTCCTGCTGCGCATCGAGGACACCGACCGGGCGCGCTTCCAGGCCGACAGCGAGCAGCAGCTCTACGACACCCTGCACTGGCTGGGTCTCACCTGGGACGAGGGGCCCGACATCGGCGGCCCTTACGCGCCGTACCGGCAGAGCGAGCGGCTCGACCACTACCGGCCGTATGCCGACCGCCTTCTCGCCGAGGGCAAGGCCTACCTCTGCTGGTGCTCGGGCGAACGCCTGGCGACGATGCGCGAGGTCCAGCAGAAGGCCAAGGAGCCCACCGGCTACGACCGGCTCTGCTACGGCAAGACCCGCGAGGAGCGGGCCGAGCTGCCCGGTTTCAGCGAGACGCCCGTCGTGCGGATGCTGGTGCCCGACGACGTCGAGCTCGTCTTCGACGACCTGATCATGGGGCGGACCAAGGCTCCTCGGCCCGACGACCAGGTGCTGCTCAAGGCGGACGGGTTCCCGACCTACCACCTCGCCGTCGTCGTCGACGACCACGAGATGGAGATCACCCACGTCGTGCGCGGGCAGGAGTGGATCTCGAGCACGCCCAAGCACCTGCTGCTCTACCGGTGGTTCGGTCTCGAGCCGCCGAAGTTCGCGCACTTCCCGCTGCTGCGCGACGAGAAGAAGGCCAAGATCTCCAAGCGCAAGAGCCCGTGGGCGAGGCTCACGTGGTTCCGCGAGCAGGGCTACCTGCCCGAGGCGCTCGTCAACTTCCTCGCGCTCCAGGGCTACCCGCCGGTCCTCGAGGCCGACGGCACCGAGCGAGAGGTCTTCACCTTCGAGGAGTTCGCCCAGCGCTTCGCGTGGAAGGACGTCAACCCGGCCGGATCGGTCTTCAACCTTGACAAGCTGGGTTGGCTCAACGGCGTCTACGTGCGTGAGCTCGGCGTCAAGGAGCTCGCCTCGCGGCTGCTCCCCTTCCTGCAGCGCGACGGTGTCCTCGGCGACTCCCCGTCGCTCGGCGAGCTGGCCCGCCTCGAGCAGGTGACGCCGCTCATCCAGACCCGCATGGTGCTGCTGACCGAGGCCACCCCGCTCGTGCGGCCGTTCTTCGTCGCGGACGACGAGGTCGAGGTCGCAGACGACGCCCGGGCGCAGCTGAACGACGACGCCCCGAGGGTGCTCGACGCGGCGATCGAGGCAGTCGGGGCGCTCTCGGACGAGCACGCCGGACCCCTCGGCTCCGAGGCGAGCTTCACCGCCCCGGCCGTCGAGGCGGCCCTCCGTACGGCGATCGTCGAGGGTCTGGGCGTCAAGCCCAAGTTCGCCTTCGGTCCGCTGCGCACGGCGGTCTCTGGTCAGCGGATCTCACCGCCGCTCTTCGAGTCGATGGAGATCCTCGGCAAGGCCTCGACGCTGGCCCGCCTGCGGGCTCTGCGCGCCACGGTCTGACCGCCTCGGGCAGCCCGGGGCTCCAGCGGTGGATTTGGGGTGCTGGCAGAGGCCCGGTAGTGTTGTCCCTCGGTGCGCCTTTCGCTTTCGCAGGGGCCCAGGTGACACCCCATGGGGTATGGTGTAATTGGCAACACGACTGATTCTGGTTCAGTTGTTCTAGGTTCGAGTCCTGGTACCCCAGCGCACGTCGACCGCTCCCAGGAGCGTGCTGGCGATTCGGAGATTGCCCCACCAAGCGGTAAGGTCTCCTCCGTTGCCCGAGCCGGAAACGGTGCCGGGAGCACAGCTAGGGCCCCGTTGTGTAGCGGCCTAGCACGCCGCCCTCTCAAGGCGGTAGCGCGGGTTCGAATCCCGTCGGGGCTACCAGGCCGATTCCCTTGTCTCACAGGGGGATCGGTTTCTTGTCATCCCGTGGGAAGCGGGACACGGCGGCCCGGGTGCACGACGCCACGTTGGGGCGGAGCGCGTGGGGATGCAGGCACATGAGGGCCAGCGGCGCGCCCTTCGCGGTCAGGACCGTGCGCTGGAACCCCTGCGCCTGAACCGCGCGGCCCTTCGTGGCGTGACCACCAGGCCCGGGCTCGCGGCCTGCGACGGGCACGGCCAGGTCGTCGACCAGGAAGCGGGGGACGGCCGATTCCGTTGATCGCAGCCAGACTGTCACGGACCCCGACCGGGTGCAGGCCCCGACAGTGTCCACGGCGAGGCTACGACTTCGGCCCGGTGCCCCTACCTCCACGAACGGGATAGCCTGGGCGTCCAGGCGCAGCCGCCTCTTCGCGTCGCCCGCCTGCGGGTCGTACCCCCCGGCCCATGCCTCGTCCCGGTCGCCGGTCGGGGGTCCCTCGAGGCGTAACCCCGCCGTCGGAGACGCGGGGTATCGCTCGTCCAACCCGGCGCCCTCGACGAGGTAGCAATCAGGCTCCTCACATATGAGGGTGTACATGAGGTCTGAAGCCGTCACTCTCGGGCAAGGACCTGGCCGATGGCGTTGGTGAGTTTGCGGAACCCGAGGGTGGAGCAGCGCTGGCGATCAAGGTGGTCATGACCTCCCGTCCTTGCGGCCTGCTCGCAACCGGTGCCCGCACCGGCCCGCTCGGCAGCGGCAAACCTCCACCCGTTGGCGGTTCTTGCGACCCTGTGGAGGAGGTTCCGCTCTGACGCCGTCAGGTGGCATCAACCGGCGACGTCGAGCTGTTCATCAGGCGTGTCGACTTGCCAAGCCCGCTGAGAAGAGCATGCTTCAGGCCTACGGACCCGATTCGCGGATCGCTGAGCAAGAAGGCGGATGTGATGGTGCAGCAGCTGGTGATGCAGTCGAACCTACGGCTTTCGACGCGCTGGTACGACTACGTCTTCATCGTCATCTACTTCGTGCTCGTCCTCGGGATCGGGTTCGCCGCCCGTCGCTCGATCGCGTCGAGCCTCGACTTCCTGCTCTCGGGACGGTCACTGCCGGCCTGGGTGACCGGGCTGGCGTTCATCTCGGCGAACCTCGGGGCCATCGAGCTGATCGGGATGACCGCCAACGGTGCCCAGTACGGCATACCGACGGTGCACTACTACTGGGTGGGCGCTGTCCCAGCGATGGTCTTCCTCGGGATCGTCATGATGCCCTTCTACTACGGCAGCAAGGCCCGCAGCGTCCCCGAGTTCCTCCAGAAGCGTTTCAACCACACGACGCAACGGGTCATGGGCGTGGTCTTCGCGCTCGCGTCGGTCCTCATCGCCGGCGTCAACCTCTTCGCACTGGGGCTGGTCCTCGAAGCCCTCCTCGGGTGGCCGCTGCAGGTGGCGATCCCCATCGCCGCACTGGTGGTGCTCAGCTACACCTTCTTCGGGGGTCTGTCGGCGGCGATCTACAACGAGGTCCTCCAGTTCTTCGTCATCCTCGCCCTGCTCATCCCCCTCACCGTCGCCGGGCTCGCCCGGGTCGGCGGGTATTCCGGGCTCAAGGAGAAGGTCGCGGCCGGAGTCGGAGGGGCCGACCAGCTGCACTCCTGGCCGGGCACCAGCCTCACCGAGATCAGCAACAGCTTCCTGTCCGTCGTCGGGATCGTGTTCGGGCTCGGCTTCGTCCTGTCGTTCGGCTACTGGACGACGAACTTCACCGAGGTTCAGCGCGCCCTGTCGGCAAGGAACCTGTCCGCAGCTCGACGCACCCCCATCATCGCGGCCTACCCCAAGGCTTTCGTCCCTCTCGTCATCGTCATCCCCGGCATGATCGCGGCCGTCCTCGTCCCCTCCCTGGGTGCCCTCAAGGCCGGCAAGCCTGCCGACGGCGTCACCTACAACAACGCGCTGTCCCTGCTCATGGGGCAGGTGCTTCCCAACGGCGTCCTCGGCGTCGCCCTCGCCGGCCTGCTCGCAGCGTTCATGGCCGGTATGGCGGCCAACGTCAGCTCCCTCAACACGGTGTTCACCTACGACCTGTGGCAGGACTGGATCCGACCCGGGCGAGAGGACGCCTACTACCTGAAGGTCGGCAAGGTCGTGACGGTCGTCGGCTCCGTCCTCGCCATCTTCACCGCCTACCTGGCGAGCAACTTCTCGAACCTCATGGACTATATCCAGGCGCTGGCGAGCTTCTTCAACGCCCCGTTGTTCACCATCTTCATCCTCGGTCTGTTCTGGAAGCGGATGACGCCCACCTCGGGATGGACCGCGCTGCTGAGCGGCACCGTGGCGGCCGTCCTCGTCGATGTCCTGGTCCGCACCGGTGTCGTGGGCATCTCGAACCAGGCCGGCAGCTTCGTCGGGGCCAGCCTCGCCTTCGTCGTCTGCATGATCGTCGGGGTCGTGGTCTCGATGTTCACCCAGCCCAAACCCGATGACGAGCTCAAGGGCCTTGTGTGGTCACTGACCCCGCGACCGAAGAGCTCAGATCTCGCGCTCGAGGATGCGGGGTGGGTTCGCTCTCCCATGGTGCTCGGGACGGGCGTCCTCATCATCACCCTCGTGCTCTATATCGTGTTCTGGTAGACGGGAGACAAGACAATGGCTGAAGAATCGGCACAACCAGACTCGGCGGAGAACGGCACGGTCGAGGTCGACCGAAGCGCCGTCTCGACCCTGTTCGACCTGCGCACGGTGATCGCGATCCTTTTCGGAACCTTCGGCATCATCCTGCTCATCGTCGCGTTCACCGACACCACCCAGACCGAGCTCGACAAGGCCGGCGGCATCAGGATCAACCTGTGGACCGGGATCGCGATGCTCGTCGCCTCGGCGCTCTTCGTCGCCTGGGTGCGCCTCAAACCCCCACTCGTAGCAACCGCAGACGACGATGACGAGCCCGCTCATGGACCGGGGAGCTAATGTCGCACGCCTGAAATCTGTTGAAGATATCCTGAGAGGGAACCGAAGGTCTCCTCGGCGGACTTTTCCAGATGAACGGCTTCGGGTCGGCGTTCCAGGACGGGATCCACGAGGCGATGTCGGCTTCGAGGGGACTGGAAACCGTCGTGGGCCCAGTGTGGGCTTCAGGTCGAAGCCGCGCCAGATGCGCCCGATCGAGGACGTCGACAGGCCCGTCTGGCGCTTGACGACCGCGACGTGGGGGTTGCATCCCTGGGGCGACTGCTCCAACGTGGCGACCACCACATCCTCGACCTGGTCCACGGTGATCGACGGTGGCCGGCCGGGAGGACCTCGTGCATCAACCCGTCCAACCGATGGCTGAACGACAGTTACCAAGGAGTCTCCATGACCACAGACCAGCTGGGCCCACCACCGGCCGACGTCTTCGTCTCGTTCGGCATCAGCGGGGACCTCGCTCGCAAGATGACCTTCGTCTCGCTCTATCAGCTCGAGCGTCGGGGGCTGCTCACCTGTCCGTTCGTGGGCGTGGCTGCCGAGGACTGGAGTGATGAGGACCTGCGCCACCATGCGGCCAAGTCGGTCATTGCGGCCCTGGGCGAGGAGCAGGTCGACGAGGCCGCGCTGGGACGTCTGCAGCAACGGATGACCTACGTCGGTGGCGACTTCTCAGAACCGGCCACCTATGCGGCCGTGAAGACGGCTCTCGCAGGCGCCACCATGCCGGTCTTCTATCTGGAGATCCCGCCTTCGCTGTTCGGCACGGTGGTCGAGGGGCTGGCGGCGGCAGGTCTCACCGAGCAGGCCCGGGTGGTCGTGGAGAAGCCGTTCGGGCATGACCTCGAGTCGGCGCAGGCGCTCAATGCCAGGTTGCGGGCCCTGCTGAATGAGTCCCAGCTGTACCGAATCGATCACTTCCTGGGAAAGCTGTCGGTGCAGGACATCCTTCATCTACGATTCGCGAACACGGTGCTGGAGCCGCTGTGGAACCGCAACTACATCAGCAGCGTGCAGATCACCATGGCCGAGGACTTCGGCGTCCAGGACCGTGGGAAGTTCTATGACCCGGTCGGCTGCCTGCGTGACGTCGTGCAGAACCATCTGATGCAGGTGCTGGCGATGGTGGCCATGGAGCCCCCGGCGCGTAGCGATCTGGACTCACTGTCCACCCGCAAGCGCGACGTGTTCGCGGCGATGCCCGCAGCCGACCCCGAGCACTACGTACGCGGGCAGTACGACGGCTACCGACTCGTCGCCGGCATCGCCGATGACTCCACGACGGAGACCTACTCGGCGCTGCGGCTGGAGGTCGACAACTGGCGCTGGTCGGGGGTGCCGTTCTTCATCCGGGCGGGCAAGTCCCTGCCGCTGACGCAGACGGAGGTGCGCCTGATCTTCCGGGCCGCGCCCTCTCTCGGCTTCTCCGATTCCGACGAGACGGTCGAACCCAACCAGCTGGTCCTGCTCATCGACCCCCGGGCCGGCGCACGCTGGGTGCTGCATGCGAAGCGGACCGACGGGCCCGGACTGCGCCCGATCGAGCTGGACGTGGATTTCGGCGCGGATGGTGAGCGGGTTCCGGCGCCCTATGAGGAGCTGCTGTACGCCGCGATGCAGGGAGACCAGAGCCACTTCAGCCGGGAGGACTCGGTCGAGGAGACCTGGCGGATCCTGGGCCCCCTGCTCGACCCGCCCACCGAACCCAGCCCCTACGCTCCGGGGTCCTGGGGACCGGCGGCGGCTGAACACCTGACGGCCGAGTTCGGGGGCTGGCATCAACCCTGGTTGCTCCCAGGATCCTGAGTCCCTGGGTCAGCGCTGTTCAGCCCTGCGCGTGGGCGATGGACTCGTCGCTGTGGTCGGGGCGCCCAACCTGCAGCGGGAGGCCGCTGGTCATGAGCGGGTGGTGGCTGAACGCCAGCTTGGTGTTGCCGAGTAGGCGGCCCGCGACGAGGTCCCTCGCCTCACCGAGAGTAGGTCCGCCGGGGTGGCGTCCGAGGGTAGTGTTCCCGTCGTGTCTGGGGGTCAGGTGCGGAACCGCTCGACCTGTCGCAGCAGGCCGGTGGACGCAGGGTGCGACGCGCCCCGTAGGCCAGTGACCCGCGATGGCAGCGAATCTGGGTGATGACCACGATGTGAGGGCCAGGTTAAGGGCGGTTTGCCGCCGTCTGCGTGGCATCAAGAAGTCGCTAAGCAGGTCAGGGGATGTCGCCAGCTGCTGGTGGTGTCATCGTTGCTGAGTCGGTGAGCAGCCGGATCAGCTGCCGCTCGTCGAGTGCGGTCCAGTCACCGCGAACGGGGGCGGGCGGCCAAT